>JAYPBW010000007.1:20225-38914 GCA_038124405.1 Flavobacteriaceae bacterium
GATGAAGATCATTACACCAAATGGTATGTGCTTCATGCAGAGGCTAATGCGATAATGAAAGTGGCATCATCTACGCAATCTTGTGCGGGAGCTACGCTTTATATTACGCTTTCGCCCTGCAAAGAATGCAGTAAGCTCATTCATCAAGCAGGAATAAAAAGAGTGGTGTATGCTAATGCGTATAAAGACACTACCGGAATAGAATTTTTAGAACGTGCAGGTGTAGAACTTGTAGCACTACCTCAAGATTGATTTTTAATCTTCTTCTGAATTTTTAGGGCAGTTTGTAAAATAACAAGAAGGATTATTGCACATAAACTTGCACCCACGCCTATCACGGCAGCAAAACTGTCTCCTTCCATAGGCGCCTCAGTATCAATATGAAATACGTTGAAGATGAGTAGACCAGAAGCAAGAGCTAACAGTATGTAGATTAAAATTTTCATGTGTGTTGCAGTTCAAATGTATTTGTAGTGGCTTTAAAGAAGCTATCTAAATCAATTACAAATATATGGGCTGTTTTTAAATTATTATACATTGTTTATGAGAGACACTAAAATTTAATCGACCCATTAACCCAATATCTGAATTAATTGTCGTACCCTTTTTTAAAAATTATTTCACATGCAAGGAACAGTAAAGTTTTTCAACGACTCTAAAGGGTTTGGCTTCATTACAACTGACTCTGGAGAGGATGTTTTTGTACATGTTAGCGCACTAGATGGTCTTTCAATCAATGAAGGTGATAATGTAACTTTTGAGATTGTTGACGGAAAAAGAGGAAAAGCTGCTAGCAACGTAAAAATCGTTGAGTAATAGCTAGTCAATCCACCTAGAGGGGTGCCTACTTAGTAGCTACAAAAACAGCTGCTGTACATTTCCTGCAAATAGCTTAACAGCAATTGCTAAGAGTACTACACCGAATATTTTACGAATAACATTAATGCCTGATTGCCCAAGTACGCGTTCGATGCGTTTGGATGATTTTAGTACCGTATACACTATGGCTACATTAATAACTATGGCTATAATGATGTTGATCACGTGGTATTCGGCTCGTAAAGACAATAGTGAAGTTAATGTACCTGCTCCAGCAATTAATGGAAAGGCAATTGGGACAATTGAGGCAGTTGCAGAGGACTCTTCTTTATATAGTTGAACCCCCAAAATCATTTCTAGGGCCAAAAACAAAATAATAAGTGCGCCCGCTACGGCAAAGGAATTTACATCTATACCGATTAACTTTAGAATACTCTCTCCCAAAAAGAGAAACCCAATCATAATGACTCCAGCTACTATGGAAGCTTTTTCTGATTGAATATGCCCAACTTTTTGACGCAATCCAATGATAATGGGTGTACTGCCAATGATGTCAATCACAGCAAACAACACCATAGTGCAGGTCACAACCTCTTTAAGACTTACCATGAAGTAAATATACTCTATTTGTTTAATCAAAATCGTAGTTTAGCCAGATGTTTCAATTGGGTAATATGTTGGTTTCTGAAGCGCTTTTTGAGCAAACATTTACATGTGATTTGGCTGCTTGTAAAGGGGCTTGTTGTGTAGAGGGTGAAGCAGGAGCACCTTTAGAATTAGACGAAATAGAGCAACTAAAAAATCATTGGGAGGAAGTTGTTCCTTTTTTAACGCAAGATGGGATAGATGCTATTAAGTCTCAGGGCGTTGCCACTCAAAATGCATTTGGTGAATGGGAAACCCCGCTGATAGACGGTAAGGCTTGCGCATTTATAAATTATGATGATCACGGAGTTGCCCAATGTGGGATTGAGCAAGCTAACCAACAGAACGCAACAACATTAGAAAAACCCATTTCGTGCCATTTATATCCCGTGCGTGTAAAAAACTATAGTGCATTTGTTGCAGTCAACTATCATGAATGGTCTATTTGTTCGCCAGGATGTGATTTGGGTGTAGAGTTAAAGCAACCATTATATCAATTTGTTAAAGTTGCTTTGGTCCGAAAGTTTGGTAAAGCATGGTTCGATGCGCTGCACTCGGCGGCACTAGAATTTGACAAACAACAGCAGCAATAGCAATTTGCTCTTCTCATAAGGACAATTTTTAAGTATCTTATTATCAACTACTTACAAATAATATTTTTTTCAATTTTTTTAAAGGCAAACCCCAATTTTTGTTAAAAACTAAAAGGCATTGTGGAAAAGTATGCCTTTTTTTTGTCCTGAATTTTTGAAACATTTGTAAAGCAATAAGTATCCCAACTAATATTTAAAAAAAATTTATGTCTATTTCTGCTGAACCCATATTGTCTGAAAACAAAAATCGCTTTGTAATTTTCCCAATTGAACACCACGATATATGGGAATGGTACAAGAAGCAAGAAGCATGTTTTTGGACAGCTGAAGAAATTGACTTACACCAGGATTTAACCGACTGGAACACCAAACTTAACGATGATGAACGCTACTTTGTTAAACATATTTTAGCATTTTTTGCAGCATCAGACGGGATCGTAAACGAAAATTTAGCAGAAAATTTTGTCAATGAAGTACAATACAGCGAGGCAAAGTTTTTTTACGGTTTCCAAATTATGATGGAGAACATTCACTCCGAAACCTATTCGTTGCTTATTGACACGTATGTCAAAGATGAAACAGAAAAAAATAATTTGTTTCAAGCTATTGAAGTATTTCCTGCCATTAAGAAAAAAGCAGATTGGGCATTGCGTTGGGTAGAGTCTGATTCATTTGCAGAACGTCTCATTGCGTTTGCAGCCGTTGAGGGGATTTTCTTTTCTGGAGCCTTTTGTTCTATTTTCTGGCTTAAAAAACGCGGCCTAATGCCCGGGCTAACATTTTCAAACGAATTAATTTCCCGAGATGAAGGAATGCATTGTGACTTTGCTGTTCACTTGCACAACACGCACTTAGTAAATAAAGTGCCACCTGCACGTATTCGAGAAATTATTATTGATGCCCTTAATATTGAACGTGAATTTATTACCGAATCTCTACCTGTGAGCTTAATCGGGATGAATGCCAAACTGATGACACAGTATTTGGAGTTCGTTACCGACCGTTTGCTTTTGGAACTAGGCTTAGAAAAAGAGTTCAACGTATCTAACCCATTTGACTTTATGGACATGATTTCACTTCAAGGAAAAACAAATTTCTTTGAAAAACGTGTATCAGAGTACCAAAAAGCGGGTGTGATGAACCAAGAAAAAGAAGAAACAGAGAAGTACTCTTTCGGAGACGACTTTTAGTCTGCGCCGTTACATTGTACTTGGCTCGTAAGTCCTTTCGAGGACTTGCGTCGTATTAACCAATAAAAACCTTACAAACTATGTATGTAGTTAAAAGAGATGGGCGTAAAGAACCCATTATGTTCGACAAAATTACCGCGCGCGTGCGAAAGCTCTGTTACGGTCTTAATGAACTTGTTGATCCTGTTAAAGTCGCTATGCGTGTTATTGAGGGCCTGTATGACGGCGTAACCACTTCAGAACTTGATAGCCTTGCTGCCGAAATTGCAGCCACCATGACTACAACTCATCCAGACTATGCCAAATTAGCCGCTCGTGTTTCCGTATCTAACCTTCATAAAAACACCAAAAAATCGTTTTCTGAAACGATGACCGATCTCTACGAATATGTAAATCCACGTACCGAGAAAAAGTCGCCGCTACTTTCTGAAGAAGTGTATAACGTCATCCAAGAAAACGCCGATTTATTAGACTCTACAATCATTTATAATCGTGACTTTGGATACGATTATTTTGGATTTAAAACCCTAGAGCGTTCTTATTTGCTAAAAATAAATGGCAACATTGCCGAGCGTCCGCAACATATGCTGATGCGTGTTTCGGTAGGAATTCACCCAACCGATTTAGACGCTGCTATTGAGACGTATCACTTGATGTCGAAGCGTTATTTCACACACGCAACGCCTACTTTATTTAATTCGGGAACACCCAAACCACAAATGTCATCTTGCTTTTTATTAGCTATGCGCGATGATAGTATTGACGGGATTTATGATACTTTAAAACAAACAGCTAAGATTTCACAGTCTGCTGGAGGGATAGGACTTTCTATTCACAACGTAAGAGCAACAGGATCTTACATTGCTGGAACCAACGGAACGTCTAATGGAATTGTGCCCATGCTTCGTGTATACAACGACACCGCACGCTATGTTGACCAAGGAGGTGGAAAGCGTAAGGGGTCTTTTGCTATTTATGTAGAGCCATGGCATGCCGATATTTTCGACTTTTTAGAACTGAAAAAAAATCATGGTAAGGAAGAAATGCGTGCGCGTGATTTATTTTACGCCATGTGGATTCCCGACTTGTTCATGAAACGTGTAGAAGAAAATGCTGAATGGACGTTAATGTGCCCTAACGAATGTCCAGGACTGTATGATTGTCACAGCGAGGAGTTTGAGAAACTTTACCTTGAATACGAATCTGAAAATCGAGGTCGTAAAACCATTAAGGCGCGTGAGCTTTGGGAGAAAATTTTAGAATCTCAAATTGAAACCGGAACGCCGTATATGTTGTATAAAGATGCGGCAAACCGCAAGTCAAATCAAAAGAATTTGGGTACAATTCGTTCTTCAAATTTGTGTACAGAGATTATGGAGTATACCTCAAAAGATGAGGTAGCGGTATGTAATTTGGCATCTATTGCCCTTCCCATGTTTGTGAAAGACGGTGCATTTGACCATAAAGAACTTTTTGATGTGACCGTTCGTGTTACCAAAAACCTGAACAAGGTAATTGACCGCAATTACTACCCTGTAAAAGAGGCTGAAAATTCCAACATGCGTCACAGGCCTGTTGGTCTTGGCGTGCAAGGACTCGCGGATACCTTCATCAAGCTTCGTTTGCCATTTACAAGCGAAGAGGCAAAAACACTAAATCAAGAAATTTTTGAAACCATTTACTTTGCCTCACTTACTGCATCAAAGCAGTTAGCAGAAGTAGAAGGACCCTACAAAACATATAAGGGTTCACCAATTTCTAAAGGAGAATTCCAGCACAATATGTGGGGAATTAAAGACGAGGAACTTAGCGGTCGTTGGGATTGGGAGAAACTTCGTAGGGAAATCAAAAAACATGGGGTGCGTAACTCCTTGTTGATGGCACCTATGCCTACGGCTTCTACCTCTCAGATTTTAGGCAACAACGAATGTTTCGAACCCTATACCTCTAACATTTACACCCGCCGTGTGTTGTCTGGAGAGTTTATTGTGGTAAATAAGCATTTGCTAGAAGACCTTGTAAACCTAGGCTTGTGGGATGAAGACATGAAACAAGAACTCATGCGTGCCAACGGATCTATTCAGCATATTGAAACCATCCCTGCAGAGATTAGAGAGCTGTATAAAACGGTTTGGGAAATGAGCATGAAAGACATTATTGATATGTCGCGCCACCGTGGATACTTCATTGACCAATCGCAATCGCTGAACTTGTTTATGGAAGGCGCAACGATGTCTAAACTAACTTCGATGCACTTCTATGCTTGGAAATCCGGTTTAAAAACAGGCATGTATTATTTGCGTACTAAGTCGGCTGTAGATGCCATTAAGTTTACGGTTAAGAAAAAGACAGAAGCCGTTCCTGCGGCTGAGGTTGCCACTACGCCAAAAGCAAAAGCTTCAGTAGCAGTAGAACCTTTATCACCCGCAGAGCTTAAAGAAATGCTGGCCAAGTCTAAGGAAAGCGAAGATGACGATTGCCTCATGTGCGGATCGTGATATCCAAATTATATAAACAAAAAAAGCGCTACTTAAGTAGCGCTTTTTTATTACCGATCTTTTTGATGTTCACCCATTTTTCGGGGGGCAACCTTTGGGTCAAATTTTAGGTAGTACAGCTCAATAAGATTAATTGTAGCTATGATTAAATCTTTGGTTTCAATCATAAGACTAAAGAAAAGAGTGGTATTTTTTGGACTTTTTTCTTCTTTGCTTCGCGTACGTTCAACCTGATGACTGATTTTGGCGTCAATATTTTTAAATAAACTGTCTTTTTTGGGAAGGATGTTGGCAACAGCTTCAAAATCATTCATGTCAAATGCAAACCGAATTTCGGAGAAGAGTTCTTCCAAATCTATTTGGGTTTCTTTAAGCTCTTTAATTTGCGAATATTTTAGCTGGCGGTGGTTATTACTAATGTGTTTGTGCGATGCTTTTGCAATATACGCCAATGACTGCGCCATATCCTCCAAAATACTTGTCAGGTTGAGGTAAAAGTGGCTTACTTCAACACTCTCCTCATCCATTTCTTGGATAAAATAGAACAGCTCGTTGCGAAGCTTATCAATATCTTGTTCCAAACGCCCAACATCTTTTTTGGTTGACCTAAGTTGATCGGGATGTTGTTTTGCTAATCCATTAATGGCGCTCAGGTAAATATCATTACAGCGGCTTACCATTTTGGAAACATTATAAGAACTTTCAAAGATGAGTCCTTGAATAGAAGAACTTTCTATTATGTACAACTCCCGCTCACGCTTCGATTCGTTAACGTTGTTTTTATGCTTTGTATAATTTTTCAACAAGATGAATACTGTCATGGCAAACATCCCCAGTAAGGCAGGTAATTTCCCTACATAAATGAGTACGGAAACGATACCACAAGCTGTAAATGCGGTAAGCGCAGTCAGAAACCAACCACCAATAACATTGAGCACACCAGCAACACGATAAACAGCACTATCTGCTCCCCAAGCACGATCTGCCAACGATGTACCCATAGCCACCATAAAAGTTACGTAGGTAGTAGATAAAGGCAACTTGTATGATGTGGCAATAGAAATAAGTACAGCAGCAACAGTGAGGTTTATTGAAGCTCTGATGTTGTCAAACGCAGGGGCGTCTTCTGCTTTAGCATAGCGCTGTGCCTTGGCAGGAGTAAACCGGACTTTAATTTTTTGGATAAGAACAGCAGGTGTTACGGCTTCAACCACACGTACCGAACCTACAAACGCACGTACCAAGCTTCTTGAAAATGGGTTGGAATCAAAACGTTCTTGCGTACGTTCTTGGCGCGATAATTCGATAGATGTTTTGAGCACTTCTTGCGCTTTTGACGATAGCCAAAGCGTAACCACCATGACTAAACCAGCCAGGATGAGCAATGCCGTAGGCGTAGCTACTTTTGCGGAGAGGAATGCCATATTTAAAAGTTCTGCAGAAACCCCCGATACTTTCCATGCTTCGTAAGATTGCCAGGCGGCAATAGGAACCCCAATAAAATTTACCAAATCGTTTCCAGCAAAGGCGAGTGCCAACGAAAAAGTACCTACAATAATGACAGTCTTGTACATGTCTGTACGTAAAATATAGGTAGCCAACAAAGACAACCCCGTCCAAAGAAACCAACTAATGCCAAGTACGCGATAGGCTTGTGTGGCGACAAAATCTTTTAGTGATATACCCCCCAAAAAGGCATAAGTGTTGTCCGCAAACGGGGTTCCTTTGATGCCTTTTGCCAATATAAAATAGGTAATGGCAGTTAAAGCTAACCCTCCAAAAATAGCACCCATCCATTTGGGATTGTTTTCAAAATGAAAGGTCAGGATAAGGCGACTTACATACTGCACCACAGCCCCAACGGTAAAGGCAACAAACACCGAGAGTAAAATCCCAAAAATAATTTGTGTAGCCTTGCTAATATTGATAAACTCCACGAGTGATTCTGATGCGCCTCCAATATAGATTTTGACTAACGAAATGGCAACGGCAGCACCTAACAATTCAAAAACAATCGAAACAGTGGTAGAAGTAGGGAGCCCGATTGTGTTAAAAAAATCTAAGAGTAAAATATCGGTAAGCATTACTGCCATAAAAATGACCATGATCTCATCGAAGTAAAACAATTCTGGATTAAAGATTCCTTTTCGGGCAACCTCCATAAGTCCACTAGAGAAGATGGCACCAGCGGCTACACCCAAACTGGCAATAATCATGACCGTTCTAAAGCTAATTGCCTTAGAACCAATGGCAGAATTGAGAAAGTTTACGGCATCGTTACTAACCCCAACAACCAGGTCAGCGGTTGCCAGCACTGCTAATGCAATAATAATAACGAGGTAAAAATCCATTTGGCAATAATAGCAAAAAGCCTCCATAAAAATGGAGGCTTTTTGTTTATCCTTATGTTAAGTAAGTGTATTCTATTTAAACCACGTCCATGACGATATATCAAGAGGTGTTTCGTTATATGTGGCGTTAAGTTCTGCGTCAGCACCTTCAATCTGGATGTTTTCCAAAGGCCCGTTATCTTTCATATCAATATTAGTAGCATAGCCTGAAAGGTGCAGTCCTGTAATGGTAGCCCCAGATTGTTTTTTAAATTGAAGTGCCGTTCCATCAACAGTTGATACAGCTGTAAAGTTTACAATTTTTGGATTGTTGTTAACACCGTCAGCTTCAACAGCAGTTGAAAATCCAGAAATAGTATGACTTACGTAAGTATTTGTAATGGTACCGTTCCAACCTTCAGTCCAGTCTACAGAATCGTCTTCGTTGTTTTCGAAATAAAGGTTTGTGGCAGAAACCGTCCCTCCAAAAAACTCAACTCCGTCATCAGCACCATCAATAACGGCTACATTTTTGATGGTCGTTCCTGAGCCTACTGCGTACAGGGATAATCCGTTGTATTGCGACTCTGAATTTATTTGTGCTCCAGCACCTTTAATAACTAAATACTGTATGCTTCCTGAGTCATCGGTGTCTTCAGTACCACCGTATATTAAACCACCAATTTCGGCAACAGCGTTAACACCCTCAGTTGTTGTGGCTTTTCCACAGATTACCAAACCTCCCCAATCTCCGGGTTCGCTAAGTTGTGAACGCATAATTACAGGTGCATTTGCTGTTCCTTGGACATTAATTTTACCACCCTGCTCAACACCAATGAAGTTACCAGTTCCCGATTTAGAGACCAAAACAGTTCCTGCAGGTATGTTTAATGTGGCACCATCTTTTACAATGAATGCACTAGTGATTGTATATTGCGTACTTGAATTTAGAGTAAGGTCACTCGTAAGATTTCCTGTAAGTGTATTTTCGCCCCCTGTTGTTGGGATTTCCTCTAGTAGGTTATCACTTTTACAAGATGTCACCAAAGAGATGAGTAAAGTCATAAGCGATACCTTTAGCATGTTGGTTATGTTGTGAACTGTAGTTTTCATGTTTTTAAAAGTTATAATTTAAAGTTATATTTAGTTGCCTTCCTCTGGTGTAGGAAAGTACGGTTTCATTGGTTTCAACCCTTGTGTTGGGGTCTTTAACCAATTGTGTTAATTTGATATTTGGATTTAGGATGTTTTTAGCGGTAAGATTTACGTCAAGTTTATCACTGAGCACTTTCTTAACCGTCAGATTTAGCATGGGAATTCCGTTTTCAACAATGGCATCATTGTAGTCGATATTTTTTGTTGCTTGGTCTTCCGGACCTCCAAGAATGACGATCTTTTCAGAAGCATAGTTAAAGGCTAGCGTAGCTTCCAACGGATTCTCTTTTAAGTTGGAGTAGTTTAGCGCCGTATTTAGGATTAAGTCGGATGCTCCTTGTAGCCCTGTTTCGGTTAGGTCTTTGTACTTAAACGTTTCTTTAACCGCTCCCGTTTCGTCAACTACATCTTTCAAATCTTGACTGTGCCATAAACGCGTAGCGTTAAGGTTCAACCGAAGCTTAGGACGATCGTCAACCGTAATTAAGTTTACTCTGGACTCTATTTCAACGCCATAAACTGTAGCTTTTTTTGCCGTATTGAAATAGGAAAAATATCCTGTTGACCCGCGTGTTACCGAAGCATTAATAGGATCATTAATTCTTTTATAAAATGAGGTTACAGAAACCAATTCACTGTCGGAGTAAAAATATTCCCACTTAAGGTCTAGATTTAGGTTTTTCGAAGCAACAATATCGGGGTTACCAAAAGTAATTAGCCCTGTTGGCGACACGTACTGGAACGGAGCTATTTCCTTAAATTCAGGAAGGGTTTGTGTAATACCCCCTGCTAAGCGCAAACTGTTTTTTTCGTTTGGCGCATACTTAACATTAAAAGAAGGAAAAAAGCGATTGTACTCTTTTGTTCTTCCTCCTACACGACCTCCAGGAGCTTGTGCAGCGTTGTAAGCCACCTGAATTTGTGAAGCATCATAGCGTAACCCCCCCTCAAAGGCAAGCGATTCAGTCTCATACACCATGCTGATATATCCAGCATAAACTTCTAATTCAGCAAGATATACATCGGGGAGTTCAACATATAATCTAAGACGGTTGCTATCAAAGTTTTGTGATGTGAAAATATCCGATATTTCATCGATAGATGCAGGGTTTATGTTAACTCCTCTTGGAGTATTAACTCCTAGATATTGAGATCTGAAGTAGCGAGATTTGTTGCGGAAATTACCTCCAAGATGAAGTTTTAAGCTTTTTTCTTCTTCTTCGAAAATTCCAATTTCAGTATTTAACAGGGCGTTGTACTCGTCATCTTCAATGATTTGATAACTCTTTCGTTGTTGGGTGTTTCCTGTTCTTCCCAACTCAACGATATTTTCATTAAAGTTTACTTCATTTCGAATTCGATTTGGCTCATCGGCATAGAGTAAATTATACCCTGCAGACCAGTTAACCTTAACATTTGGCGAAAAAAGATGACGCCCATGTACTTGTCCAACCATCAAAGTGGTTTTTTTCAAGTTTTGATCTCGAATAAACTGAAACAACCCTTCGCTAGGTTCTGTTTCTTCAAATATAGTAGCCGTTCCCTCGCGACCTCCTTCAAAAACTTCGTCCGAAATTTTATTGATCAGCAGGGCATTGGCACTAAAGCTAGTACGGTCATCAAGACGGTACTCAACATCTAAAAGCGCAGATGTTGAAATGGTTTTTCTCCAAGTAATGGCATCTGGGATAGAATCATCAATAAAGTTTGAGCGAAATCTTCTAAAAGAACCATTTCTGTAATCAAATGAAGTTTGCTGTCCTGCTGTTGCCAAAAACTTAAGTTTATCATTAATTTTTTTTCCAAAACTTATCGCTGCTGAACGGTTAACAGGCATTTTTTCGGCGGCTGGATTCCAAGTTTGTTTTGTAATAGCATCTTTTGTACTTAGGTCAGAGGAATAGAATCCAAATGTAACATCCTCTTGGTTCGGAGTTACTTTAAAGCCATCTGCATTTGCCACATTAGTATTGGTACCGGTTGAAACCGAAACACTAAAAACATCATTGTTACCTAAATCTTTAGAAGCTACGTTAATGTTCCCCGAAGCTTGGTCAGCAGAAGTTGAAGCTGAAGCCGTTTTTGATACAGAAACATTTTTTATTATTCTGGTTGAAAACAAGTCAAGGTTGATATTTTTATTCTCTATGTCATCAGAGGGAATAGGCAGTCCATTTAGGGTGGTGTACAAATAGCGGTCGCCCAAACCACGCACAAAAACATCGCCAGAATCCTCTGTTTTATTGATACCAGAAATCTTGGTCGTTGCATCAGAAGCATTGCTAACACCAAGCTTGGAAAGCTCAGTAGCACCAATACTTTCCTTAATAGAAACCGCATTTTTTCTGTCTAGCAGCAAGGCTTCTTCACGTTCGCGACTTGTAACCACTTGGACAATAACTTCGTCAAGAACATTATCTCCAGGGCCTAAACTGACAGAAAGCTGTGTGAATTTCCCATCTTCTACAACTATATTTTCTAATGATCGTGTTTCGTATCCTACAAAACTAAACACCAAAGTGTAGGTGCCAGGCGAAAGGTTTGACAGCGCAAATTTTCCATCAAAATCGGTAGTAGTTCCTATAGAAGAGCCTTTAACGATAACATTGGCAAAAGGGAGAGGAGATTCATTCATCTCTTTGTCTAGGACAACACCTTCAACAGTTCCCGCTTGGGAAAGTCCTACAAAAGAAATGATAAGAGGAAAAAACAGAATTATTTTTTTGATTATCGAAATCATAGTTTTTGTTTACAAGGCAAATTAACTAGCTGTACATGAATTAAAGTTTACGGCTTTGTTAATAAAATCGACACTAAAAGTTAAGCTATTGTTACGGTGATGGTGCTGAAAGTTGCATACTTTTTTTACCTTTCAGCCATGCAATGGGACCAACTTTTATCACTGCGCCGACACGGCGATAACCAAAAACGTTTACGCGCCGAACAAGACCCTACACGAAGTGGTTTTGAAGTGGATTATGACCGTATTATATTTTCATCAGCCTTTCGAAATTTGCAAGATAAAACCCAAGTGATTCCGTTTTCAAAAACGGATTTTGTGCATACACGACTTACTCATTCGCTAGAAGTTTCGGTAGTAGGGAGAAGTCTGGGTCGGGTAGTTGGGAAACAACTATTGCACAAATACCCCGAACTTGCTACTATTGGCTATACAAGTAACGATTTTGGTGCCATTGTAGCGGCAGCATCCTTAGCCCACGACATTGGAAATCCGCCTTTTGGGCATAGCGGTGAAAAAGCCATTGGCGATTATTTTGCAAATGGCGCAGGCGCGCAATATAGTTCTCAACTTTCCGATGCTCAATACCACGACCTCACCCATTTTGAGGGCAATGCCAATGGACTCAAAATATTGATGCAGACTCGAGAAGGAATCCCCGGGGGATTACGTCTCAGCTATGCCACTCTAGGGGCTTTTACCAAATATCCAAAGGCCTCACTTCCACACCGTCCCACAACGCATGTTGCCGATAAAAAGTTTGGCTTTTTTCAAGCGCAACAAAACGATTATCTTGCAGTTGCCCAAGAATTGGGGCTCGTTCAAGATATAAAGATATTACGCCACCCATTGGCGTATTTGGTAGAGGCTGCAGATGATATTTGTTATACGCTTATTGACTTTGAAGACGGTATCAATTTGGGGTGGATCTCCGAAGATTATGCGTTGGAGTACCTTATAAATTTGGTAAAAGATAATATCAATAGCAAAAAATATCAAACGCTAACCACCAAAAAAGACCGATTGGCTTATTTGAGAGCATTGTCTATTAGTACCTTAATTCAAGAAGCTGCGACACTTTTTATGCAGCATGAACCTGAAATTATGAGCGGCACCCTCATGACGTCTCTCACCGAAAAAAGTAAGTACAAAGCCCAGATGAATGACATTATCTCTCTAAGCGTGCGAAATATCTATCAAGCGCAAGAAGTTATTGAAAAAGAACTGAAAGGCTATCAAGTTATTCATCGCCTTTTGGATGTTTTTGTGGGCGCTGCTGTTCGAGATAAACACGATAAGGCCTCTGCATTTGACAAGCTTGCACTACAATGCCTACCAGATACTTTAGTATTGCCACAAGATGACACCTATGGTTTGTTGCTCAATGTTAGCAGCTATGTGGCTAGTCTTACAGACGGGAAAGCATTGGAATGGTATCAAAAGATGGCATGATGAATAGGGAATCTGATGACGTTTTTTTTATGAAAAAGGCACTTGCCGAAGCGCAAGTAGCACTAGAAAAAAAAGAAGTTCCTGTTGGAGTTGTTGTGGTTGGTAACAATACGATTATTGCACGTGCGCACAACCTAACAGAAATGCTTACAGACGTTACAGCTCATGCCGAAATGCAAGCGATTACTGCTGCTGCAAACACCATTGGTGGAAAATACTTAAAGGGTTGTACCATGTATGTAACCCTAGAGCCGTGCAGTATGTGCGCCGGTGCCTTGTATTGGAGTCAAATTTCTAAAATTGTTTTTGCTGCGTCAGATCCAAAACGCGGTTACCGCCAAAACGGAACCCCATTACACCCAAAAACACAAGTGGTTGAAGGAGTTTGTGCTGCTGAAGCAAGTGAATTATTACAGCAGTTTTTTGCGAATAAAAGAGAGTAAGAGCGATTTCTTAAAAATCGTCAAAAACACGCTACAGTTTATATAAAAACTACTTCCTTTTTTTTTGAGTTGGCGGCTCGAGTGTCTCCTTCATCTTTTTTAGATTCTCCGGAGATAAGGTGTAATCCTGAAGACGTTTTCCCTTCCAGCGGTGCACCAAAAAAATGGGTATATACACAAAAAAGCCTATTGCTACTGAAAAGCCAATCCACTTTTCGCCCAAAGGGATGTCGGTTTGTTTTATGATATACCCTACACTAATATTCACTAAAATCAACACAAAGAAGACGCGTAGAAACCACTTCATGCTATTCTGGTTTAGGACTAACCTTCAGGGATAATTCTTCAAGTTGCTCTGTATCTAGTGGTGCAGGTGAATCAATCATCACATCTCTACCGCTGTTATTTTTTGGAAAAGCGATGTAATCACGAATGGTTTCCTTACCATCCAAAATAGCAACAAGGCGGTCAAAACCAAGAGCAATACCGCCATGTGGCGGCGCGCCATAAGTAAAGGCATCCATCAAAAAGCCAAACTGTGCCTTTGCTTCTTCCTCACTAAATCCAAGTAGCGAAAGCATTTTTTCTTGCGTGGGTCTGTCGTGAATTCGTATAGAACCCCCACCAATTTCATTTCCATTAAGCACCAAGTCGTATGCCTGCGCTACTACTGTCGTAGGGTCGCTTTCTAGCGTACTAAGATGTTCGGGTTTTGGCGCAGTAAATGGGTGATGCATAGCATGTAACTCTCCTGTTTCATCGTCTTGCTCAAAAAGAGGAAAATCGACTACCCAGAGGGGTGCAAATTTATTAGGATTTCTGAGCCCAAGTTCTTCGGCAAGAGCCATTCTTAAGGCAGATAATTGTGTTCTAGTTTTGGCTGTTTCTCCTGCCATGACAAGTAGCAAATCGCCAGCTTTGGCACCACAGGCATCTGCCCATTTTTTTAGCGCATCGTCATCAAAAAATTTATCTACTGAAGACTTGTACGTTCCGTCTTCATTACATTTTACCCAAATCAATCCGTTGGCGCCAATTTGTGGGCGCTTAACCCAACTTATCCACGCATCAATTTGTTTTCTTGACCAGTTAGCAGCACCCGAAACAGCAATACCCACCACCAATTCTTGCGCATCAAAAACATTAAATCCTTTGTTTTTAGCTAAGCCGTTTAGTTCGCAAAAAGTCATTCCAAAGCGAATATCGGGCTTGTCATTTCCATAGGTTTTCATCGCATCTTCGTATGAAATCACAGGGAATGCTTTGGGTGTGATGCCGTGAATTTCTTTGAGTAAATGTGACAGTAACTCCTCAAAACACGCCATAATATCTTTTTGATGAACAAAAGATAATTCGCAGTCTATCTGGGTAAATTCAGGTTGGCGATCCGCTCGCAAATCTTCATCTCTAAAACACTTTACGATTTGAAAGTATTTATCCATTCCGCCAACCATAAGCAGTTGCTTAAAGGTTTGAGGAGATTGCGGTAATGCATAGAATTGCCCTTCATTCATTCTTGATGGAACCACAAAATCTCGCGCGCCTTCAGGAGTAGATTTTATAAGATATGGAGTTTCTACTTCTACAAAATCTTGAGTTGCTAGATAATTTCGCACTAAAAGGGCAACTTTAGATCGGAATAATAGACTCTTTTGTACAGGATTTCTTCGAATATCCAGATAACGATATTTCATCCGTATGTCTTCGCCTCCATCTGTGTTGTCTTCAATGGTAAAAGGTGGAGTTTTGGCAGGACTCAAAAGATTAAGTGAAGTAACCAATACTTCAATATCCCCTGTTGGCATATTGGGGTTTTTTGCCTCACGTTCTACTACAGTACCTGAAATTTGAACAACAGATTCTCTGCTTATCCGTTTAGCCGCCTTTAAAAGTTTAGTTTCAGAGCGTTCTTCATCTAAAACAAGCTGAGTAACCCCAAATCGATCTCTAAGATCAATCCATAGCATAAAGCCTTTATCACGTGATTTGGATACCCAACCTGACAACTGAACTTCCATTCCAATATGTGCCGATGTTAAGGCTCCACAATGATGACTTCTGTACATGCTCTAATTTTTTTCAAAAATAGGGACTTCTCTACGACTTGTGACATTTAATTGCATGAGATTATGTTCTAAAACCCTAGCTGTTTTACCCTCCAATGTTAATTTAATGTTAAGTGAATGTAAATTTTGCGTATATTTGCTTTAATAAATCGTCTAAACAGACAAAAAATTAGGGATTATGAAAACACTATTTTTATCACTTGCACTTATTTCAAGCACACTTCTATTGGCTCAAGAAAAGGAAGTTGTTAAAACCAATAACACCCTAAAAATAACAACCTTCCATGATAACGGAGCTATAGAACAACAAGGGCATCAGCTTGATGGTAAAAACCATGGCGTATGGCGCTCTTTTGATGCAGAAGGCAATGCTGTTGCAGTAGGGGAATATCTAAACGGGAAAAAAGTGGGGACGTGGCTTTTTTGGGTTGACGCGCAAATAGCTGAGGTTAGTTTCCATGAAAACCGCATTCAAAACGTTTCTTATTGGGAATCTTTAGCTGAAGCCACAGTTTCGAATTAGAGTTCCCACTTAATTAGACGGAAATTTTTTAAATCGGATTGCTGCACGTTTGCTCAAATAAAACGTGACAGGAACAATAATTAGCGTGAGGAAAGTAGCGAAAGTAAGCCCAAAAATGACCGTCCATGCTAGTGGCCCCCAGAAAATTACATTTTCTCCACCAAAGTAAATTTGCGGATCGCCTTTGCCAAAAAGGCTAAAGAAATTAATGTTTAGTCCAATGGCCAATGGTATGAGCCCAAGTACAGTTGTTATAGCGGTAAGTAAAACAGGACGTAGCCTAGCTTTTCCTCCAGCTACAATAGCATTAAAAATGTCTTGTCTAGGAAGTAAATCATCATTTTCAATGTCCATTTCTTCTCTTCTTCTGTCTAGTAAAAGTTGGGTATAGTCTAGCAATACCACACTGTTGTTTACTACAATACCAGCAAGAGAAATAATCCCCATCATGGTCATGATGATTACAAATGTCATGTTAAAGAAAACCAACCCGAGCATAACGCCAGTAAAGCTCATAAATATGGAAAACAGTATAATAAGCGGTTTGCTAACAGAGTTAAACTGAAACACAAGTAACAGCATGATAAGTAAAATGGCAAATCCAAGTGCACTTGATAAAAACCTCATATTTTCTTCTTGCTCTGCAATTTCACCTGTAAATGCATAGCGGGTGCCCTTTGGCATTTCAAATCCCTGCATTTGTGTTTGAATTTGCCCTACAATTTCATTGGCATTGTAACCGGGCAGAATGGCAGAATACACCGTAACTACTCTTCGTAGGTTTTTGTGCTTTATCGCGCTGTAACCCGCTACATTTTTGGTTTCTACTACGGCCGAAATGGGAATGTTTTTGATGCGTCCCGAAGCCATATCACGAAACGTGATATTTTGATTAAATAGGGCAGAAGCATCATATCTATCATTTTCTTGAAATCGCACATTTATATCGTAATCTTCACCATCTTTTTTAAAAACGCCCGCTTTTTCTCCAAACAATGCTCTGCGCAATTGAAAACCAACTTGACCTGCACTGACGCCCAAACTACCTGCTTTGCGTCTATCAACAGCAACTTCCATCCCAGGTTTATTTCGATTTACATCAACTTTGAGCTCTTCTATGCCGGGAATATTTTCCTTGATGATAAAGCTACGGATATCATTAGCCACCTGTATGAGTTCATCATATTCTGTTCCTGTAATTTCAATATTTACTGGATAGCCTACGGGAGGTCCATTGGCATCTTTTTCTACCGAAATGCGAACTCCAGAAAATTTTCCTCTAAGCGTTTGTTGTACTTCACTTCGAAGCGTCTCACTCGACAGCCCGCGGCGGAATTTATACTCTCGCATGGTAGCGGTAATTTTTCCCCTGTGTGGCATTTCTGCTTGTGAACCTCCATCGGTTTGAGGATTTCCTGCCCCCGCCCCAACTTGTGACACCAAAGATTCTACCATGAAATTTTCGCCGTTGTCTAGATATTTTTCATTATTAACGGCAAGAATTACTTCTCTTTCAATAGACTTGGTTATTTCGTTGGTTTTATCAATATCGGTTCCTTGTGGATACTCTATATAAACAATAATTTGGCTGGGCTCATTATCAGGAAAAAACTCCACTTTTGGCCCTGCAACACCTACTAACACAAAAGAGATAATTAATAGTCCTACGGTGCCAAAAACAAAAGCGTATGCCCTCCAACCTCGCATGGCAAACTGGAGTAGTTTTTCATATCCACGTTCCATTTTATTTATGAAAAATTGCTGGAATGAATTTGCAAGCCGCTTGATAAAATAGCGATACCCCCAGAAAAAGGTCATGAGTGTAATAAGAAAAGTCCCAAGCCCTCTTGTTGAAGGAGAAATTATGATAAAGAACAAGCCAATAGAAACTAAAATAATGCTAAGCCGAATCAATCGTTGCAATGAGAGGTTTTTCTCTTCTACATCCATGAATTTGGACACAAGCATAGAGTTAAATAAAAGCGCAACAAACAATGAAGACCCTAATACAATGGAAAGTGTAATGGGAAAGTAAATCATGAATTGCCCCATGATTCCAGGCCAAAACCCAAGTGGAATAAAAGCGGCAACGGTGGTTGCCGTTGAAATTATAATGGGATAGGCAATTTCACTGACTCCTTTTTTGGCAGCTTCAATTTTGCTAAGCCCTTCTTTTTCTATTAAACGATATACGTTTTCAACTACCACAATACCATTGTCTACTAACATTCCAAG
>JAYPBW010000008.1:0-1756 GCA_038124405.1 Flavobacteriaceae bacterium
GCAGAAAGTCTTTCCTTGTTTTACAGAGAAATAGAAGCAAATTTTTCAGTTTTTTATCCAAGTCTTAAAGATCATTGCCAGTCATTTAAAAAGACATATTTAGGTTTAAATACTTAAATAAATCTCCTATATTCGAAGATTGACTATGAATGATTTTATTGAAGTTCAGGGCACTCGAGTGCACAACCTTAAAAATATTGATGTAGGGATTCCAAGAAATGCACTTGTTGTGATTACAGGTCTTTCGGGAAGTGGAAAGTCCTCATTGGCTTTTGACACTATTTATGCCGAAGGGCAGCGCCGATATATTGAAACATTTTCTGCCTATGCACGGCAATTTTTGGGAGGATTAGAACGTCCAGACGTAGACAAAATTGATGGTCTTTCGCCAGTCATAGCCATAGAACAAAAAACAACAGGGAAAAGTCCGCGCTCTACCGTTGGCACTATCACTGAAGTCTATGATTTTTTACGTCTTCTTTATGCTCGAGCTTCTGATGCATACAGTTTTCAGACCAACGAAAAAATGGTGCAATACACTGATGTTGAAATACAAAGCACAATAGCAGAACATTATACAGGAAAGAAAATTGCCATTTTATCGCCCGTTGTTCAAGCTAGAAAGGGGCATTACAGAGAACTTTTTGCGTCAATTAGCAAACAAGGTTTTACCCGTGTTCGTACCGATGGTGAATTTATTGAATTAACACCAAACTTTAAGTTAGATCGATATAAAACACATGACATTGAGATTGTAATTGATAGACTTTCTATAAAAAATTCAGAGAACACGAGTAAACGTTTAACTGAAAGTATAGCCACGGCAATGTATCATGGAAATGACATGCTCATGGTATATGACTTTGAAACAGAATCGACTCGCTTTTTCAGCAGAAAACTCATGTGTCCTACAACTGGAGTTTCGTATGCAGAGCCAGAACCCAACACTTTCTCGTTCAACTCTCCAAAAGGAATGTGTCCTTCATGCAATGGGCTTGGATTAAAACATGCGGTAAACCTCAAAAAAATAATTCCAGATGACACCGTATCAATTAAATCTGGAGGGATTGTTCCCATTGGTTCCATTAAAAACAATTGGACATTCAAGCAAATGGAAAGCATTTCAACGCGTTACGGATTTTCTCTTGGAGATGCCATAAAAGCTATTCCAAAAGAGGCACTAGAAATTATTTTATATGGAGGAAATGAACGCTTTTCTGTAGCATCTAAAACACTCGGGATTACTCGAGATTACAACATTGATTACGATGGCGTAATTCCTTTTTTAGAGCATCAATATAAAGAGGGGCATACAAGTGCGCTTAAACGTTGGGCAAAAGGGTTTATGGATGAGATTCATTGTCCTGAGTGTAATGGTGCCCGACTGCGTAAAGAAGCACTTTCATTTAGGATTGGAGAGAAAAATATTTCTGATTTAACCCAAATGGACATTGCACAACTACACCATTGGGTACAAAACATAAGGCAAAAACTTTCCGAAAAGCAGCTTAGAATTGCTCATGAAGTATTGGTCGAAATTGAGAAACGGATACAGTTTTTAATTGATGTTGGGTTGGAATACCTGTCTTTAAACCGAACTGCTAAATCTCTATCAGGTGGCGAAGCGCAACGTATACGTTTGGCCACACAAATTGGAGCTCAGCTTGTGGGTGTTCTATACATTTTAGATGAACCTAGTATTGGTCTGCACCAACGAGATAATGAAAAGCTAATAGAGTCTTTATTACAGCTTAGA
>JAYPBW010000008.1:1766-30032 GCA_038124405.1 Flavobacteriaceae bacterium
GAAATTCTGTTATTGTGGTCGAACACGATAAAGACATTATGCTCAAGGCTGATTATTTAATTGATATGGGACCAGGTGCGGGCAGGCATGGGGGAGAAATTGTTGCCGCTGCCTCACCAGAAAATATTGGAACATTAGATACTGATACTGCAAATTATCTTACAGGTAAAAAGGAAATTGAAACTCCTAAAACACGAAGGAAAGGGAATGGAAAAAAACTTGAACTGAAAGGATGCACAGGAAACAATCTTCAAGACATAACCCTCACACTTACTCTAGGGACTATGATAGGAATCACTGGTGTTTCAGGTAGTGGGAAATCGTCTTTGATTAACGAAACTCTCTACCCTATCTTAAACCATCATTTTTTCAATGCAGTAAAAAAACCTCTTCCCTACTCTTCAATTTCTGGCTTAAAACACATTGATAAGGTTATTGATATAAATCAATCACCTATTGGAAGAACTCCAAGAAGTAATCCCGTAACCTACACAGGAGTGTTTAGCGAAATTAGGCAGTTGTTTACCAAAACACCCGAATCCATGATTCGTGGATACAAACCAGGAAGGTTTAGTTTTAATGTAAAAGGCGGCAGGTGTGAAACATGCCAAGGTGCTGGTGTTAAAACAATCGAAATGAATTTTTTACCTGACGTATATGTGCCGTGTGATGATTGTTACGGCAAGCGTTTTAATCGCGAAACGCTCGAAATTCGTTATCGGAATAAAAACATCAACGACGTGCTTGAAATGACCATCAATGATGCTTGTCGTTTTTTTGAGCCTTATCCCAAGATTTACCGAAAATTAAAAACAATTCAAGATGTTGGCTTAGGCTACATTACGCTGGGTCAACAGTCTACAACACTTTCGGGAGGTGAAGCACAGCGCATAAAGCTTGCTACAGAACTTTCAAAAAAGGATACAGGAAAAACCTTGTACATTTTGGATGAGCCTACAACGGGTCTTCATTTTGAAGATATCCGAGTACTAATGAATGTACTAAATAGATTGGTTGACAAAGGAAACACCATGATTATAATTGAGCATAATCTTGATGTTATCAAGCAAATGGACTATATTGTAGACATTGGACCCGAAGGAGGGTCTAAAGGAGGAACAATTTGCTGCAAAGGGACTCCTGAGGAAATATCTCGTGATACATCGAGCCACACTGCACGTTTTTTGCGTCAAGAACTTAAATTATAACAATATGGAAAAAACATGGAATGAAATGAAATCGAGTAACTCATGGATGCTTTTTAAAATCATGGGGGAATTCGTTAATGGATTTGAGCAAATGGGTATGATAGAGCCTTGTGTATCTATTTTTGGTTCTGCTAGAACAAAACCAGATCATAAAGTTTACAAACAAACTGTTGAGATAGCTGAAAAGATTGTAAGTCATGGCTTTGGAGTTATTACCGGTGGCGGACCTGGGCTTATGGAGGCCGCCAACAAAGGGGCTCAACAAGGTGGAGGAACATCAGTTGGGCTAACTATAGAATTGCCCTTTGAGCAAGACGAAAACACTTTTATCGATAAAGACAAATGCATAAATTTCGATTACTTTTTTGTGCGAAAAGTAATGTTTATAAAGTATGCACAAGCCTTTGTTGTTATGCCTGGTGGTTTTGGTACACTTGATGAGTTGTTTGAAGCTTTAACGCTTATTCAGACCGAAAAAATAACCAAGTTTCCCATTGTGCTTTTTGGCTCTGAGTTTTGGTCTGGCCTGATGGGGTGGATTAAAAACACGCTCCTAAGCGAATATGAAAATATTAGCCCAGAAGATCTTGATTTAATCAAGGTTGTTGATGATGTAGACGAAGCGGTAGAACATGTATTAAAGTTTCATAGTAAAAACACATTCACCCCTAATTTTTAAATGTTTCGAATACCTTTTGCCCTTTTATTGTATTGTACCATTGGTTTTTCACAGCACACCTATGACGTTACCGCTAAATGGAATAACTCCAATACACCATTAGATATTACTCAGGACATTGTTTGGACAAATACAAGTAATGTCGCTGTAGACGTAATTTATCTTCTAGATTGGAACCATGGGTATTCTTCAGAAGTTAGCCCACTTGGTAAATTTTTAGCCAACGAGTACGATTACAAGCTCATTAGGGCTAGCAAACAAAACCGAGGCAGCACTTCAATTACTAAAATCGCGCACCGAGGCAATGCGCTCTCTTGGAATAGAGAGAAGGAACAACTAGATGTTATCAAAGTAGCCCTTCCCTACTCTGTTCCTGCAGGGAAAAAGTTCAACTTTACACTTCGGTACAGTGTGCAGTTGCCCGATGCTGCTATTTTTAAATATGGTGTTTCTAAAAATGAACTATTTAGCTACAATTGGCATGTGATGCTGGCTGACTTAAACGACGATGGTTCATGGAATCTTAATAGTAATTTAGGGTTTGGGTTCCCAAATACGCCTTATGTAAAAACAACATACAACATAAACGCTAACTCAGAAGTTCGCGTACTGCTTCCCAATGAAAAAACCCAAGGCACATCGCCATTGTTAGTGTCTGAAAAAAAAATATACAAAGAAGTTCCTTTTGGAAAATCAACGCTATTAACAGATATGTTACCCAAATCTGGTATGTCAAATGAAATTAATGAGGCGTTAGAAGATGTCACAAGTTTTATCAACAATTCTTTTCCAGATAATGGTTTAAATACATTATGGGCACTTCAAACAGACTACAATCAGCAACCGCTATTGATGCTTGAATCTATCCCTCAAATACTGAAAGCCTTTTCAGTTAGTCAAACCGTAGAACTTAAAATTCTAAAAACGCTTTTAGATCAGCTTGTTTGGCACACATTTGGACCGCAACACGATGACTCAAAGTGGATGATAACTGCCTTGCCGTATTTCCTGTGGCAGCAATATGTAGACACTAAATACCCGAATCTTAAATTGATAGGAACTTTGAGTGAATTGCCATTCATAAAGAATTATCATTTTGCAAAAGCACCTTATTATAGAAGTTGGGAAATTGCTGCAAATGTTGCTGCAAATAAAACCAGAGGTCAAGCACTTGTTACGCCCCAAGAAAATCAAACCGGTTACAATAGAAGGGTTGCGTACCCAGATCGTGGAGCATTGGCACTGTTATATCTTAATGATTATTTAGGAGATTCCATTTTAATTGATGCTTTTAAACAGCTGTCAAAGACTAAAACACTTGATATTGACTTACAAAAAAAATTGAACACTAGTGGTAAACCTATAGATTGGTTTTTTGAACACTATGTGAAGGAAAACAACAATGGTGACTTTGTAATAAAAGGGGTTAAAACAGACAAAAGTAACTATACATTGACCATAGGTAGTACTAAAAAAAATGTAGTAATACCGCTGACAACCACATCGAGCAAAAACGAAAAAACAACAATTTGGTTAAATAAAAACGACCTTCCATACATTAAAACTTTTGATAAAAATCAGATTGCTTCTGTTACACTAAATGAAAAGCACTATGTACCGGAACTATCTTTAAACAACAATAGTTACAACTTAAACAGAGCATTATTTAGAAACAATTTACGTTTACGTTTACTACAAGACATACCGGAAAGTGGCACCGCGGTTTTATTGGCTTCACCCGAATTTGGGTATAATATCTATGACGGATTGTTAGCTGGTATAACCATCGGAAATAGCTCTATGCTTAGCAATTCGTTACGATTTAGATTTAGTCCTCAGTATGGTTTAAAAAGTCAAAAAATAAATGGCATGAGCTATGCGATTGTAAATTTATATCATGAGAAAAATGCGCATTATCTCACCCGATTTACCTTATTCGGAACTTCCTATCATTATGCTACACAGAAAAGATATACGGCATTTACTCCATCTGTGCAGTTTTTTTATCGCCCTAAAGGAATACAAAATAAGCACCGTACTAACTTATCGTTACGCCATGTTTCTGTTCAACTTCAAGATTTACCTAAAAATGATGAGCGTAGAAGTTATGGGGTTAATGTAGCCTCTTTTCAATCAAAAAGCGGGGATGCCCTCCAAAATTGGTACTACAAAACAGAACTACAGTCAGAAAAGTCATTTAAGAAAATAAGTGCCGAATCACAGTACACAACCTACTACGCACCAAATCGAAGGTTCACATTGCGTCTTTTTGCTGGGAGTTTTTTAAAAAATGACACAAATGATGACTACTATAATTTTAATGCTTCAAGGGTTAATGATTATTTGTTTCAATATGACCTATATGGACGTTCAGAAAATGAGGGGTTTTTTAGCCAACAATACATTAAAGCTGAAGGTGGAATGCGTACATCAGGAAGCGTAAAAGGTGCTAATGAGTGGCTCATTACAGCTCAAACTTCCACCACGCTTTGGCGCTGGATTGAATCTTACGCCGAAGTGGGATGGATTAAAAACAGTAACAAACAAACAAACACACATTGGGGTACCGGAATTTCTTTTAATATAATACCCGATTTTTTTGAAATTCATTTCCCAATGTATGATAGTACAGGAAACTTAATGATAAAAAAAGCATACCCTAAACAAATTCGTTTTCAGTTGTCCTTACGTCCAAGCGCATTAGCACAGCTTTTTTCACAAAGTTGGTTTTAATGACTTTATAGAATACCTGCATTTTTCGTAATTTTGTCCTGTTTTTATGAAAACGGTCAACTTAACCACCTCGAAAAGTACTTTCGAAGAATTCAAAAATGATATTCTTAACGATTTCTATATAGCCTCATTAAGTAGGCAGGTTAGTATTTTGGGTCGCAAAGAGGTTCTTTCAGGAAAAGGCAAGTTTGGAATTTTTGGCGATGGCAAAGAGCTTGCTCAAATTGCTATGGCTAAAGTTTTTCAAAATGGCGATCATCGCTCGGGATACTATAGAGATCAAACTTTTATGATGGCAATTGGAGCTATAAAGCCTAAGCATATTTTTGCTAGTGTTTATGGTCATGCCGATCCTGTAGCCGAACCCATGTCATCGGGAAGACAAATGGTGGGTCACTTTAACACAGACACCCTTGATGGTGAAGGTAATTTATTACCGTTAGCACAATTAAAAAACGCATTTTCTGATGTGTCTTGTACCGCAGCACAAATGCCCCGTTTGTTGGGCTTAGCACATGCTTCTAAACTCTTCAGAAAAGTAGATTCCATGAAAGATAAAAACCTATCTACAGATGGAAATGAAGTCGCATGGGGTACCATTGGAAACGCAAGTACAAGCGAAGGCTTATTTTTTGAAACTCTGAATGCTGCAGGGGTTCTTCAGGTACCACTAGTGGTAAGCGTATGGGACGATGGGTATGGAATCTCTGTTGATAATTCACATCAAACGGTTAAGGAAAGTATTTCTAAGGCTATGGCTGGTATGCAGCGCAATAGCACAACACAGGGCATTGAAATTATTGAAGTTGTCGGTTGGAATTATGCAGCACTTATTGATGCCTATACTCGCGCTAGTGAAATTGCCAGAAAAGAGCATGTTCCTGTTTTAATTCATGTAACAGAGTTGACGCAGCCTCTAGGACACTCTACATCAGGCTCGCATGAACGTTATAAGACAGATGAGCGCCTAGCATGGGAAAAGGATTATGACTGTAATGTAACATTCAGAAAATGGATAATTGAGCAACACATTGCTACTGAAGATGAAATCAGTGCTTTGGAATCCAAAGCAATTACTAAAGCAAAAGAGGCCAAAAATAAGGCTTGGGAAGCATACTTAGAACCCATTCGTAAAGAACAGAATGAAGCTCAGAGCTTGGTGCAACTGCTTGCTCATAAACATCACGATATTCCGGAATTACTCAAACTTAGTGCTGCTTTAGGTAAAAAAAATATTTCTTACAGAAAATCCATTTATGTTCATGTCAGAGAAGCGCTTTGGCTCACAAGAACTTCAACTACAGAAGAACGAAATGCACTATCGGAATGGTGGAAACACACTGCTCAAAATACCCAAAAAAGCTACAGTGATTCTTTGTACAACGAGTTTGAAAATTCTTCATTACGAGTAGAAACTACTCCCGCTCAATATGACGATAATGCTATCCTAGCAGATGGACGTGTGATACTAAGAGACAACTTCAAGACTCTACTAAAAATGCATCCAAAAATGTTAGTTTTTGGTGAGGATAGTGGTAAAATTGGAGATGTAAATCAAGGACTTGAGGGTTTACAGGAAATATATGGAGATGAACGTGTTGCAGATCGGGGTATTCGTGAAGCAACGATAATTGGAGAAGGCATAGGGATGGCATTTAGAGGCTTACGTCCCGTAGCCGAAATTCAATATCTAGACTATGTTCTTTATGCCTTGCAAATCATGAGTGATGATTTGGCTTCGTTACATTACCGTACTCGTGGAAAACAACGTGCTCCACTCATTATTAGAACGCGTGGTCACCGACTAGAGGGTATTTGGCATTCGGGTTCACCCATGGGCGGTTTAGTAAGTTTACTTCGTGGAATGTTCGTTTTAGTTCCTAGAAACCTTAGTCAAGCAGCTGGAATGTACAATACATTGTTGCAGGGACAAGATCCGGCATTGGTTATAGAGCCTTTAAATGGCTACCGTTTAAAAGAAAAAATGCCAAGTAATCTTGGTAGTTTTACCATTCCAATTGGTGTTTCTGAACTACTGCGTAATGGAACCGATATAACAATAGTATCTTACGGATCTACATTACGCTTAGTGCAATCTGCAGCAGAAAAATTATTAGCTATGGGGATTCAAGTCGAAATTATTGATGTGCAATCGTTGATTCCTTTTGACACCACTGCAGTTATTAGCGCCAGTGTGCAAAAAACAAATCGCTTATTAATTGTTGACGAAGATGTTCCAGGGGGTGGTAGCGCTTATATCCTAAGTCAATTGCTTGAAAAGCAATACATTTATCAATATTTAGATAGTCAACCTAGTTTACTGACTGCCAAAGAACATCGGCCTGCCTACGGTACAGATGGTGACTACTTCTCAAAACCATCGTTGGAAGATATCGTTGAAAAGGTGTACGAAATCATGCACGAATCTAGACCCAACGAATTTCCTTCATTGTAAATTTAAATGTCGACGGTGAATCGGTAATAGCTTTCAATGAATAGCCATTTGAGAACTCCTAAGTAAGTTTATTGATTAAATGCTGCAAGGCGTCGCCCTCAGAAATCGGTACGGCATTAACTCCTTTAGCTGCTAAGTCTGCTTCTTTAATAGTTTTCAAAATGGGAACAATGGTTTTTAACGGATACCTGCGTGCAGCAACTTCAATTTCTTTTATAAAAAAGGGATGTATACCTAATGCTTTTGCTGCCGTATCAGGATTTTGCGATGGGAGTCCGTGATAGGTTAGTAATTGCATAAAAAACTTGTAAAGACTGTTAATGGTTCCTAACAGGGGGTATTGTTTGGGATGACGCCCAAAGTAATGTGCAATTTTATATGCTTGTGCAATATTTCCAGACCCGATAGCTTTACGCAATTCGAAGTTGTTGTATTCTTTACTTATTCCTACATGCTGTTCAATGTCATCGACAGTAATGGCATTATCTTGCGCAACAATAAGGCAAAGTTTATCAAGCTGATTGTGGAGCGCACCAAGGTCGGCGCCAACACTTTCTGCTAAAACCGCAGCAGCTTTGAAATCAATAGTGCGTTTCATGCTACGTGTACGTTGTTCTATCCAAGAAGGTAATTTATTGTCATATAGCTTTTTCGTTTCTACAATTGTTCCATTTTTTTGAATAGCCTTAGAAAGTTTTTTTCGCTTGTCTAACTTTTTGTTTTTGTAGCATAGAACTAAGATTGTTGTGGGTTGTGGTTGTTCGGCATAGGGAGTAAGTTGCTCAATGGAACGACTTAATTCATGTGCCTCGCGCACAACTACCAATTGGTGCTCTGCCATCATGGGAAAACGCTTGCAAACGGAAACAATCTCTTCAACAGAAGTATCTTTTCCATATAAAATCGTTTGATTAAAATCACGTTGCTCTTCTGGGAGTACGGTGCTGATAAGTAGGTTGCCTATTTCGTCAATAAAAAAAGGTTCATCACCCATTAAAAAATAGATAGGTGAAAAATTTCGTTGTGAAATAGCATTCTTTACCGATGCGTATGCGTCCAATGAAAAATAATTTAGCACTTTTGTGGTTATGCAACAGTTGGCATTTCCACGTTTTAAGTTCACTACCAAAAGTAACGAAAACAAACGCACTATTTTTGACCCGATTCGAAAAAAGTTTGTCTTGCTTACCCCCGAGGAATGGGTACGTCAACATGTGGTACACGATTTGCTTGATAAGGGTATTGGTAAAACACGTATCAACGTTGAAAAACAATTTAATGTCATGGGACAATCGAAGCGTTTTGATGTAGTAGTTGCAGGGAAAAATGCATCCATCGCATTATTGGTAGAATGTAAAGCACCCGAAGTGAATATTACACAAAATACTTTTGATCAAATAGCACGATACCAATTAGCACTTCATGCCGATTATTTGATGCTTACAAACGGGCTGCATCATTATTATTGCCAAATAGACCCCGACAATAAATCCTATCATTTCCTTCCAGAATTTCCTACAAATCAACTTCAATTATGACTTTAGCAATAGCCATATTGAATTACAACGGTGCCGACTTGCTAAATCGGTTTTTACCTAGCGTACTAGAACACGCTGGAAATGCTGCTGTTTATGTTGTTGACAATGGCTCGACGGATAATTCTATCGAAGTTTTAACTGAAAAGTTCCCAGTCGTAAAACGCATTGCTTTATCTCAGAACTTTGGTTATGCTAAGGGCTACAACTTGGGGGTAGAACAGATTGATGCTGAACTAATTTGCTTTCTTAACTCTGATGTAGAAGTTACCCCAAACTGGACTGCATCTATAGTTGATTTTTTTGCTACACATCCATTAGCAGCTTTTGTACAACCCAAAATTAAAGCCTTGCATCATAAATCATTTTTTGAGTATGCGGGTGCCGCCGGAGGTTATCTGGACATTATGGGACTCCCCTATTGTCGTGGAAGAGTGGGCAGGAGTTGTGAACAAGATGTTGGGCAATACAACGATAATACACAAGTAACGTGGGCAAGTGGCGCTTGTTTGTTTGTTCGTAAATCCGTTTTTGAGGAAGTAGGAGGTTTTGATGCTTCTTTTTTTATGCACTTTGAAGAAATTGATTTGTGTTTACGTGCAATTGCAAAGGGGCATCAGTTGTGGGCAGTAGGCACTAGCGAGGTGTTCCATCAAGGAGCGAGCAGCCTTTCTATGCAAAGTCCAAAAAAACTGTATTTCAACATTCGGAATTCGCTACTTACATACACCAAAAACGTAGCTTTACTTCCATTGCTATGGATTTATGTAGCACGTGCAACCTTTGATACTGCGCTTATTCTCTACTATATGGCACAATTGAAATTTGACCATGCACATGCGATTATGGACGCCTACAATGCTTTTTTTAAACGTTTTTCTGCTGCATACAAAACCAGAAAAGAGACTTTACAACCGCTACAAATGTTTAGTGTGCTACTGAACTGGTAGGCGTGGAAATCCCTTTTTACAGAGTGGATAGGTAAATTTTATTTTAATATATGTCATTCATTATTAGATACTTAGATTTGGTTTTGTAATGCACTTTTACTGAATTAGAAACTCCAAATCTTTGATTATGAAACATCCCCAGGCACGCATTAGCAACGCGTGTCTATCTTAAAAAAGTGTATATCTAAACACTCAGATCCTACTTATGAAAGCCTACTACTCCACTACATTATTTTTTTCATCAGTATTATCAACTAGTTGGCATGAAAACATGTATATAACAATGCTAACCAAAAGGGTAGGCACCCCCGCTGGCGCGAGGGTCCACTCTCGTGCCTTTTAACAACCCGTAACAGATAAAATTTGTACATTTAAAGCACCAATTCTTATGCATGAGCAGAAAGTACAAATTTCGTAATCCCGAGGCAGCCTACTTTGTCAGTTTTGCAACTTGTTTTTGGATAGACGTGTTTACGCGTCAATGCTACTTTTCCATTCTTGAACAATCGTTAAACTTTTGTCGCAGTGTAAAAAAAATGTGTGTTTTTGCCTATTGTTTTATGCCCAGCCATGTGCATTTAGTATTCCGTGCAGAAGAAGAAAACCCAAGTGAAGTTTTACGAGACTTTAAATCATATACCGCAAAAAGGGTGTTAGAAGAAATTGAAGCAAACCCACAAGAAAGCAGACAGGAATGGATGTTAGCTTTATTTGAACAAAACAAGCCAAGGCAGTTTTGGCAAAACCACAACAAACCTATTGAATTATAGTCAGATAAGGTGGTCAATCAAAATATTTATTATGTACACATGAATCCAGTTCGGGCAGGGTTTGTTACTAGCCCTGAACATTGGAAATACAGTAGTGCAAAAAACTACAACGAATTGGTAGATAGCCAAATTGTTATTGATATTTAGATACTTTGAGTGATGAAATTTATAGTGAAAAACGTTTTAGTAGAAGTATCATTGGCACGAGACACAGCCTCGCGCCAGCGAGGGGTATCCTTGTGTTATAACTCTTCTGCGGGTACTACCGTCGGTTTTTGATAGGGCTGAAAAGGTTGTTTGAGTAACGCGCCTACCCTACTGTTTTCCGTTTCGTTAGGGAATACATCTACACCATACACTATTTTGTCGGCTGATAAGTTTTTGTACGTGCCAAAAATTCTGTCCCAACACGCAAAGATGTTCCCATAATTACTATCGGTGTAGGGCAACACATGGTGGTGGTGAACTTTATGCATATGTGGGGTAACCAACACATAGCTTAACACCATATCTACTTTTTTGGGTAAAGTAATATTGGCGTGGTTAAATTGGCTTAAGACTACCGATACGGACTGGTATAGCATGACTATTCCGATGGGTGTACCCAATACAAAAACACCAACCAACGTAAACACAAAGCGCACTACACTTTCTAGTGGATGATGACGATTTGCTGTTGTAGTATCGACATGATGATCGGAATGGTGTACCAAGTGCACCATCCATAGTGGTTTTACCTTGTGCTCTGTCCAATGCGCTAAGTAAGCACCAATAAAGTCCAGTAATAGCACGCCCAAAACTACTTCCATCCAAAACGGAAGTGCCACAAAATGTAAGAGTCCAAAAGAATTTGCCTGAACCCAATCGGCGGTAAATAACAACAAAAACGCCAAACTAAAATTTACTCCAATTGTAGTCAAAGTAAAGAAGAAGTTTGGAATGGCGTGTTGCCATTTTTTGTACTTCATGCTACGCAAAGGCAATAAGCCTTCTAAAAACCAAAAGAAACTAATACCACCTACCAAAATGATACTGCGGTGAAGTGTTGGAATAGATTCAAAATATGAAATAAGCTGTTCCATAATTCAAATGTATTGATTTTGAGCTATTTGCCGTTCAGCATGCGTTGAACAGTTTGGAGCGTAGTCATGAGTGTAATTTTATGTACCGAATCCTTGTAGTCGCCTTGTGCAATACGATTTTCAAGGGTTTCAATAAGTTCAGCTATGGTTTGGTTTGCATTCATTTTAGGATAATTTCAATAACACCATGTATTCCTTTTTTACCGTATGCCTGTTGTGCTTTCTCCCCTTTTAAGACATTAATACTGGCAATGTCATCTGGTGAAATTGAATCTATAGCCTGTACTATTGTTCCATTTACCACATAAAGTGGTTGTGACTCCAATTCAATTTTGGAATTTTGGCAAACGGTTAACGTAAAAAACAATAGTAGAACGAGTGAACTTTTCATAAAAACAAAAGTAAAACAATCCATCAAAAACCATGATGTTAAAGCTAAATCGTATTTTTACATCGAAAATCTATTTATGAAGCCGTTTAAGTCATCTGTTAACGTTAAGAAAGCAAGTTTTAAAGAAAACTATACCAAAATGGAGCTACTAGTGCAAGAGCTGGAAGGGCATTTGGCAAAAAGTCAAAATCAAGGTACCGAGGCATCTATTGCACGTGCACGTAAGCGAGGTAAATTTCTAGCCCGAGAACGCATTACGTTGCTCCTAGACAAAGACAGCCCATTTTTAGAACTTATGCCCTTAGCAGGACTTACACACCAAGGTGGTTTTGGGCCTGGCGGAACTACAGTTGCAGGTATAGGATACGTAAACAAACGTTTGTGTTTGATTAATGCAAACCTCGGTACACGAAAAGGTGGTGCTGTAGATTATGCTACAAGTTTGAAAGTATTACGACTAGGCGAAATTGCGCTCGAAAACAAACTACCCATGATAAACCTAGTAGAAAGTGGCGGCGCAAATCTTCCCGATCAAGATCGGGTTTTCAATAATTATGGAGCTTCATTTAGAGAAATGTCTAGACGGTCTAAGTTGGGTATTCCTACCATTTCGGTTGTTTTTGGAAATGCTACGGCAGGCGGTGCTTATGTGCCAGGAATGTCGGACTATACCATAATGCAAAAAGATGCGGCAAAGGTGTTTTTAGCAGGTCCACCTCTTGTAAAAATGGCAACTAATGAAATTGCAAACGATGAAGAACTTGGAGGTGCAACAATGCACAGTCGAATATCTGGAGTCGCCGATTTTTTAGCAGATGATGAACAAGATGCTATTCGTATGGCCCGAGATGTGGTTAAAACCCTAAAACCGGCACAACCTCATGCAATTCCCAGCACCCCTATTGTCCCGCCTAGATATAGTGCAGATGAACTACTTGGAATAGTCCCTGCCAATCTCAAACGAGCTATAGATGTAAGAGAAGTTATTGTTAGAGTTGTCGATAATTCGGATTTTACAGAATTTAAAGCCAACTATGGCATAACCATGGTGTGTTGTTGGGCAAATATTGACGGATATCCGGTAGCTATTATTGCCAACAACGGTGTCATTTTTGCTGAGGCCGCTCAAAAAGCAACACAGTTTATTCAATTAGCAAACAAATCTAATACCCCACTGTTGTTCATCCACAATACCACTGGATTTATGGTAGGCAAGCAATATGAACAAAAAGGAATGATTAATAGCGGAGCACAACTTATTCATGCGGTTTCTGGAAGTACGGTTCCGCATATCAGCTTATTGATTGGCAACTCCTATGGTGCAGGCAATTATGCCATGTGCGGTCGTTCATTTCAGCCTAGATTTTTATTTTCTTATCCCAATGTACAATCTGGAGTAATGGGAGCAGAACAACTTTCGGGAGTCATGGAAATTGTAAAAAGACAGTCTGCCGCTTCGTTGAATAAGCCTGTAAATGAAAAAGAATTAAAGAAAGAAAAAGATGCCATGTTCAAAGACGCCCAAGAAAAAGCCAGCGTTTGGCACGCCACATCTGAACTTTGGGATGATGGAGTCATTGATCCAAGAAATACACGCAAACATCTGAGTCTTTGTCTTGCTACAGTAAACAACTCTTCCATTGAAGGTAGTGATGCCTTTGGGGTATTCCGAATGTAATTAATTTAATACCTTTTGGTATAGTTCTATATATTGAGGAACTATTTTTTGAACATCAAATTTTGCAGCATGTTCGTAGGCCTGTTTTTTAAGTTTAGCAAGAAGTTCTTTGTCGGATAAAAGTTCAATAGCACATGTTGCCATGGCGTTCACATCACCCACATTTGTAAGATATCCCGTTTCGCCATGAATATTAACTTCTGGTAAACCGCCAGTGTTGGAAGAAATAACGGGCGTAGCCGCTACCATAGCCTCTAAAGCTGCTAAACCAAAACTCTCGGTTTGTGAAGGAAGTAACAGCAAGTCCGAGAAACACAAAATTTTACTTACCTCATTTGTTTTTCCATAAAAAACAACATCGTCCCAAATACCTAACTCATGACAACGATTTTCCGCCGTCATTCTATCTGGACCATCCCCAACCATCATTAATTTTGCAGGCATTTTCTTTCGAATACGATAAAATGTTTCCACTACATCCATAACACGTTTTACAGGTCTGAAATTACTTACATGAGTAACAATCATTTCAGTGGGCTTGGCTACAGAATCACGTTCGCAATTCACTCGAATGTTGTCGTATCTAGAAACATTGATAAAATTGGGGACTACGTGAATTTCTTTATGAACCTCAAAAAAACTAAAAGTATCACTTCGTAAGTCTTTAGAGACTGCCGTCACCACATCAGAATTATTGATGCTAAAAGTTACAGCTGGCTTGTAAAAAGGATGATTCCCCACAAGAGTTATATCAGAGCCGTGAAGTGTCGTTACTACAGGAATAGCTATCCCAGCCTCTTTTAACATTTGCTTTGCCATGTATGCCGCATAAGCATGTGGTATGGCGTAATGCACGTGAAGTAAATCAATCTGGTGCAACTTTACCATTTCCACCAATAAGCTAGACAAAGCCAATTCGTAGGGTTGAAAATGAAATAACGGATACTTAGGGACGTGAACTTCATGAAAATGAATATTCCCTGTTAAAGATTGCAATCGCACTGGCTGTTTGTAGCTCACAAAATGAACTTCATGACCATGATTGGCAAGTGAAATTCCAAGTTCGGTAGCTACTACTCCACTACCACCATAAGTGGGATAACAAACAATAGCAATCTTCATAAAATAACACAGAATTGGTGTACGCCTTGAGTACTTATCATTTCACAAAAGTATCGGTAATTGAGTGAAGCACAAAATATAACTCATAGCTTTACGCCAACGGGCATTACTCCTACTGGAATTATTTTTCCAAAAAGTAACTGCGCAGCAGCTTTAGAAAAAACCAATTTATTTTCATGTGCTAAAACTACACTTGAAAAGAGGCTTTTTGAGGGGAGTTGGGAAAGCACATACGGATTTGAAAAAAAAACTACATGGACATTTGGCAATTCGGAAAGTTGTGTTAGCCACTCTATGTCTGATTCGGACTGAAACTGGTTTGTCCAAGGCGATGACGTATTGGCATAAACACCCACTATTACTGTTTTTGAGCGCAACTCTGTATTGTTAAGATTAAATTTTGATAGCTGTACCACACTAGTATAATCTCTTAGAGCATTTAAAAATGTATTATCGATGGATTTTCCGATCGAAACATAAATAACGGGGTTTGATTCTTTTAAAGGAAACTGTTTCTTTTTTTGGTGTACCAACACTAAACTTTTTGCGGCAATTTGTTGTTGCAAATACCTATCGACATAAGTGGTTTGTAAGGCATTTTTTTCAACAGGATTCATCTGTTTTTTGTTTAATCCTAAATCATATTTTACACTCAGAATCTTCTTAACAGAATGTGCCAAACGCTTTTCGCTAATGATGTTTTGTTGATAATTTGTAATCAATGTAGCTGTAGCTTTAGGTAGGTTTTTTGGCATAAGCAGTACATCTGCTCCCGCTAAAAAAGTTGCCAATGCTGGAGAATTAACTTTTGATTGAATTCCATTCATATCCAGTGCATCGGTAAAAATTAATCCTGTAAATCCAAGATTTTCCTGTAGAAGGGAACGAACTACCAATTTTGATGCAGAAACCGGGTAATTTGAGCTATCACTAAGCGCAGGAACGTCTAGATGCCCTACCATTATTCCTTTAACATTTGCTTCGATAAGTTTCTTAAAAGGATGTAAATCAATAGAATCTAATGCTGCCTTTGATCGGTTTATTCGGGGTAAATCGATATGGGAATCTGTTGAAGTGTTTCCATGACCAGGAAAATGCTTAGCCACACCTATAATTCCAGAGGACTGTAATCCATCCATAAATGCTTTTGCTTTATTGGCAACCATTTGAGGATCATCTCCAAAAGCACGTATTCCAATAATAGGATTATCTGCTGCTGTATTTACATCTGCAACTGGTGAAAAAGAAACATGTACACCCATAGCTCGTTTTCGTTCTCCGAGGCGCTTTCCTAAAGCATAAATAAGATCATTGTACGGCAGCGCACCAAGTGTCATGGCATAAGGAAATGGTGAAATGTCAGTAAGACGCATGGCCATTCCCCATTCGGCATCTGCAGCAATTAAAAGTGGTGTTTTTGTTACAGACTGGAACTTGTGTGTATCTAACCGCTGCTGGCTTGAAGTGCCTTTAGAAAATAAAATACCACCTATATGATGTTTGCGAATCTGTTTTAAGGTTTGCTGTTGAGACACTTCATTGCCGTCTGGGAAAGACATGACCATGAACAACTGCCCTATTTTTTCTTCGGTTGACATGGAAGCATACAGGCTATCAACCCATTGTGTTTTAGATTGAGAAAATACTAGTGTTGGCACTAGTGCTGTCCATAAAAGCAATCGAAACATACCTTAAAGGTAGGCTAAAAAAATCGGGCGTGCCAACTGTCTTTAGCAGGCACTTCCCATTGAGACATGAACTCTTCTTTATTAAGAACTAAATGGTTAAAAACAGTCGTGTTTTCATTTACGGATCGGTCCTTTACCATTTTTTTGAAGTCTAGAAGTGATTTGTATGTTATGTATTCACCTTGCTTAAAACTAACATTCATCTTATCAAGTAAGACCACATCATAAGTCTTTTCTATATCTTGAATAACTCGAACAGAGGCATCAATAGAGCATCCCGTTGCGGCCTGTTCGGTTTCGTCTAACGCAATAACAATAAAGTGGTTATAAGGAATTGTAAAACTTGCTCTTAACGAAGACCCATGTGATGTCCATTCTGTAAGAAATTGAGATAACATTTGGGAGATTTCGGTAATCTCAGTTTCACCAAAAGGGCGGTTAGCAGGATAAATCCACACTCTTGCGTTATTGCTCAATGCATCAAAATCTACCAACATATTATAATTCTTGCAATAATTCTGCTATATCAAGAACTGCTACTTTACCTTCTTGCTCTTTGTTTTTTACACCATCTGTCATCATAGTATTACAAAATGGACAACCAGCAGCAATGATATCAGGTTTGGTTTCTAAAGCTTGTTCTGTGCGCTCAATGTTAATTTCTTTATCTCCGGGCTCGGCATCTTTGAACATTTGTGCACCACCAGCGCCACAACATAGCCCTTTTGCTTTACAACTTTTCATTTCAATAAGCTCACTTTCTAGCTTTTCGAGCACAGCTCGTGGTGCTTCAGATTCAATATTGGCACGCCCCAAATAGCAATGGTCGAGAAACGTAATACGTTTTCCCTTGAAAACACCACCTTCTACTTTGAGCTTTCCACCATGGAGTAGTTTCTTTAAAAATTGTGTATGATTAACCACCTCATAAGTACCACCCAATCCAGGATATTCATTTTTAAGTGTATTGAAGCAATGCGGACAGGCTGTAACAATTTTTTTTACATCATAACCATTAAGCACTTCTATGTTTGTCATGGCCTGCATTTGAAATAAAAATTCATTTCCCGCACGTTTAGCAGGGTCTCCCGTGCAGCTTTCTTCTGGGCCAAGTACAGCAAAAGTGATATCGGCTTTTAGTAGCAGCTTAACAAAGGCCTTAGTAATTTTTTTGGCACGTTCGTCAAAACTACCTGCGCAACCTACCCAAAAAAGTACTTCGGGCTGTTTGCCCTCAGCTGCTAATTCGGCCATGGTTGGAATGTTAGTCATGAGACCCATCGTCAAAAACTTCTATTGTAACTTCTTTTTCTACCAAATCTGTAAATTTCCCATTATAGCGTGTTGCACGTACCAAATGGTTGTCAACCCAGTGATAGTTTCCACCTCTAGGTTTTCCCATTAATAAAGAATGGTACTTAAATCCGTTTTCTTTAAGCCATGTTTCAGTTACTCCTCTGTGTTCTTCGGTTCTAGAAGTAAAAAAACATATCACATGCCCTTCACTATACCAGCGATTTAATGTTTCCAAGGCATCTGGATAAACATTTGCGGTTGCCATACGTTCAGGTTCTTCGTTAGGAATATCGTCGCATATAGTACCATCGATATCAATTAGGTAGTTTTTGATGCCCTCTGGAAGGACAGGACTAACATGTTCTCCATCTTCTAATTTTTCTTTAAGTAACTGATCTACTTCTTCTTTGTTCATGTTTATGTATTTAATTCTTCGCGCCAAGCTAAACGGTCTTGTTGATTAAATGGCCAAGGAGCACCGTTGTTTTCTACATTGGTCATCATAACGTTTAATTCTGTTGGAGCTGCCGACTGTTCCATTACCAAATAGCGTCTCATATCCATAATAATAGATAATGGATCTATGGCAATGGGACATGCATCAACGCATGCGTTACAAGAAGTACACGCCCACAACTCTTCTTTTGAAATATAATTATCTAGCAAAATGTTTTGATTTGGGTCATTCCCCATATCTAAATCTTGACCAACTTCAGTTAATCGATCACGAGTATCCATCATAATTTTCCGTGGAGACAGTTTTTTACCTGTTTGATTGGCAGGACACACCGCAGTGCAACGACCACATTCTGTACAAGAATAGGCATTCATTAATTGTACCCAATTCAAATCGGTGACATCTGCGGCACCAAACGTAGCAGGAGCTGCATCGGATGTTTGTGCAGCATACGGGTCTGCATTAGGGTCTAACATAAGTTTTACCTCATTGGTTACAGATTCCATGTTAGAAAGCTCGCCTTGCGGGGAGAGCTTTGCAAAATACGTATTCGGGAACGCAAGAATAATGTGTAAATGTTTGGAGTAATACAAGTAATTTAACAATAATAAAATCCCTGTGATGTGTAGCCACCAAGCAACACGCTCAATGGTGATCACTTGTGCAACAGTGAATCCATCAAAAAAAGGAAGTAATAATTGACTAACAGGAAAGCTTCCTGCTTGAGTGTAATGCGTATCGTTTGCCACAGTTTGCAACCAATAGTCTGAGCCGTTCATGGTTAAAAACAAGCCCATAAGAACCACTTCGGCATATAAAATAATATCTGCATCCCATTTGGGCCAACCTGTCATTTCAGGTTTCCAAAACCGCTTTAAGCGAATGATATTTCTACGTGTCCAAAAGAAAAATACACTTATTAAAACAAGTACAGCAAAAATTTCAAACGTAAAAATCAGAACATTATAAAAGCTTCCAAGAAATGGAGCAAACACACGGTGTGTTCCAAGAAATCCATCGACAATAATTTCTAAAAGTTCAATATTAATCACCAAAAAACCTACATAAACCACTACATGCAAAACACCAGATAAAGGCTTTCTAACCATTTTTGATTGTCCTAAGGCAATACGAGCCATATGAAGCCAGCGTTTCTTAGGTTGATCAGAACGGTTTGCATCTTTCCCAAGTTTTATGTTTCGAATGACACGACGAATGTTTCGTATAAAAAACCCAACCAAAACAAAAAATAAAACTGCAAATGCAATGTTAGGAAGGTATGTGGGCATTGTTATTCAGGTTTTTGATATGCTTTATTTTTTTTTCCAAATAAAGAAAAATGAACGTATCGTTTTGGGTTTAGGCGCAAGTCCTCAAGCAATAGTTGCGCCTGAGCATTTGTTTGGTTTAAGGCATTTATTAGCGAATCGCTGTGTACAAGTTTTCCTAAAGAGCCTTGACCTGAATTAATTTTCGCAGTCATAAGTGCCAAATCTTGAGAAGTTTTTTCTAGTGAACGTAATGTTGCTCCAAGTGGCGCCTGCTGTAAAGAATCGGTTATTGCTGCTGCGTTTTCCGAAGCTCGAGATAAAGAGGCAAACGTTTTGTTTAGTGCACCATTTTCATTGTTTAAACTTTGGCTTAAAGAAGAAGTTAGTGTTGTTAAGGCTTGTGTAGTTTGATTAAACTGATCTATTGATTGACGTAATGCCTCTTGACGCTGATTATCTAACACGTTAGAAAAAGCAATTAAAACAGAATCTGCATGAACTATCATACTTTCAATTTTTTCTTGAAGAGGAGATAATTTTTCATTTACCAAGTCTGTTAATCCAGGTGCAACAGATGTTTGCAGCGTATCTTGGTGCATTGCTAAAGTTGCGTTATCAAAAGCTGGAATAATAGCAAGAGCCTTCCCTCCTATCAAACCTGACTCATATATTTGTGCAATACTATTTTTAGAAAACGGAAAGTCGTTTTCAACCCTAAAGGTGACTACTATTTTAGCAGAAGGTTGTAAAAGCTCACTTGATTCGACGGCACCCACAGTATATCCGTTTATGGTAACGGGCGTGCCATTAACCAATCCTTCGGTGTTGTCATATATTCCATAAAAAACCCTGTCTGAAACAAAAACATCATTGGATTTGAGGTAACTAAAACCAATGAGGAATAAACTAATCCCAAAAATAAAGAGTAATGCGGTTTTTACTTCGTTAGAAAATTTCACTGTTACGCAATTTTTTCAAAAATAAGCATTATTTACGCAGTACAGAAGTCTTAGTTGGATTTCATTTCAGGAGTTATTGACACCTCTTCGGCACCTGAAAAAGCCTTAATATAAGCTCCTTTGTATCCTTTTGCTGTAACTTGACGAACGCCACGTTTTGCTTTTTTATATGATGAAAAATCACCATAATAATACCTATATAATTTTCCTTTATTTATTCTAGTAATGGGATTAAGTCCTTTAAAATTATAGGGCTCAGGAGCTAATCGCTTTGTGCTCGCAGCAATTTGAATTTTGTATGTTATAGTAAGATTTGATGTTTCTGTTAAGACTTCGTTTATTTCTTGCGGATTATTATCCAGCACTAATCCCTCATATAAAGTCCCATCGAGTGAGGATTTATATTGCATCACTGCGTCTGCTATTGCCCTGCTCATTTCATTTTGTCCAAACTTCGAATTTAAGTACGCTCCTTCTTTAGAATTTGTCAAAAACCCTGTTTCCACCAATACACTTGGCATGTAGGTGTTTCGTAAAACTAAAAATCCAGCTTGTTTTACGGTGCGATTTTTGCGTTTTAGATTTTTAACAAAGCTTTGTTGCAAAAAGTTTGCTGCTTCAATACTTTGATTTAAATAATCTTCTTGCATAAGAACCAAACTTATAACAGATTCTGGGTTGTTGGGGTCAAAACCACCGTATTCTTGCTCGTAGTTGTCTTCCAAGAAAATCACAGCATTTTCTTTTTGGGCAATTCTAAAATTATCCTCGTTACGATGTAGTCCTAAAACAAAAGTACCAGCACCGTAGGCATTCGAATTATGAGCATCGCAATGAATAGAAATAAACAAATCGGCCTTTGCCTTATTGGCGATATTAGCTCTTCCGTTAAGGGTAATATACCTGTCAGTCGTTCTGGTATAAACTACTTTAACTCCTTTTTCTTTGCTGAGTAATGCACCTGTTTTGAGGGCAATGCTTAAAACTATTTTTTTTTCAAAGTAATTGTTTCCTCTGTTTCCAGGATCTTTACCTCCATGACCGGCATCTATAACAACAGTAAACGGTTTGTTACTTTGGGCATACAGTTTGCATGGTGTTACAAAACAAATGCTCAGATAAAACGATAGTACAATTATGAGGCGCATACTGGATAAAATATGTGTATTTTTGAACCCAACGAAGTTGAAGTCCTTGTCAAAAATAAGACAATATTCTGTCATCCCTTTAATTGCGCAATTCGCGAGCGTATTTTTTGTTATTTCATCTAGTGTAGCAGCACAAGAAATAACAACGGAACTGGATAGTATAGCAATTGCTAAGCAAGATTCTATTCCTAAGAAGGAACCCATTCTACTTGATAAAATAAAACGTCATGCCGATGGATATATGGTTATTGATAGAAAAGAGAATAAGCTTTATATGTATGATGGAGCAGAACTTTATTATCAAGATATTGAACTGAAATCGGGTGTTATTGTTCTTGATTACACAACAAATGAGGTTACCGCTGGGCGCATCAAAGATTCGCTGGGTGCACTTGTGCAACCCCCTTCATTTAAGCAAGGTGGAGACGAGGTTTTTCCAGATTCTGTTCGTTTTAACTTCGAAACTAAAAAAGCAATTATTTGGAATTCCAGAAGCGAACAACAAGGAATGAACGTCAAGGCTGCAGCTACTAAAAAACAGAACGACTCTGTTTATTATTTGCGAAATGCCAAAATTACTACTGCCGAAAACATTGACGATCCAGAATATTACATTCGAGTGAGAACGGCCAAATTTGTTCCAAAAAAGAAAATGATAGCTGGACTAAGCAACCTTTATATTGCCGACGTACCAACACCACTATTTCTTCCTTTTGCATATTTTCCAATGACACAGAATCGGTCTACTGGTTTTTTGTTTCCTACTATTGGAGAGAACTTTAATAGAGGTTATTTTTTACAAAATGGAGGTTATTATTTTGTGTTATCTGATAATTTGGATGCAGCTGTACTTGGTGATTATTACACCAACGGTAGTTATGGATTTAGATTAGAAAGCAACTACAGAAAACGTTATAGATATAATGGAACATTTGCTTTCAGATACGAAAGTCTGATAAACAGTGAAAGAGGTCTTCCCGATTATGGCAAATCTTCCATTTTCAATTTAAGGTGGTCGCATAGCAAAGACAGTAAATCCAACCCAAATAGTCGTTTTTCAGCTTCTGTAAACTTAGGAAGTAGCACTTATTTTAGAGAATCTTTAAATCAAATTAACACAAATAACTTTTTAAATAATACGCTAAACTCATCTGTTTCATACACGCGAACATTCCCTAAATATCCTTCTTTAAACCTATCCATTTCTGCCACGCACAGTCAAAATACTCAATCCAAAACGGTAAACATGACGTTGCCATCATTTACAGCAAACATGGAGCGTATTTATCCGTTTGCAAAGCGGAATGGAATAAAGAAAGGAATACTACAAAACATCAACTTTCAATATACCATGCGTGGAGACAACAGGGTAAATAGCACTGATGACATTATTGCTGCTAAAGGACTGTTTTACGGTGCAAAATCGGGTGCAAAGCACAGCATCCCTATTGCTACAAACTTTAAAATCGCAAAACATTTCAATTTTACTGTAGGAGGTAATTACTCTGAAGTATGGACAAACCAAACGATTCGAAAAAGCGATTACGACCTACTCTTAGATGCACTTCCAGAGCAAGACACCATTAAAGGCTTTGACAGATTTGCACAGTATAATTTAAGTGCTGGCGCCAGCACTACACTATATGGAATGTTCAACTTTAAAGAGGATAAAAAAATACAAAGTATTCGGCATGTAATTAATGCTAATGTAAGCTATAGCAATACTCCTAGTTTTGAGCAGTATTATGATGAATATATCATTGATGCAAATGGTAACACCAGCGAATATTCAAGATTTGAAGGCGGATTATACGGAGCACCAGGAAATAGAAAATCGAGTAGTATTGGAATTACAGTTCGGAATACACTTGAGGCAAAAGTTAAAGATCGTGATTCTACAAAAACAGAACTGAAAAAGATAAAATTATTGAATAACCTTAATTTTTCAACAAACTATAACATCACAAAAGATTCATTACGATGGAGTCCTGTTCGTATGACTACGGTTATTCCATTATTAGATGATAAACTAAACATCAATGTTGGGGCAACTTTTGACCCATATGCGCTTGATGAAAACAATGAGCGCATCAATACATTTAGTGCAGCTAAAGGAGGTCCGCTTTTTAGAATGACAAGCGCCAATATCAACTGGGGATACACTTTAAAAAGTAAAAACAATAAAACTTCAAAAAATAGTAATCAAGATGCCATACCCGGGTTAGATAACAATAGAGCTTTGGATGAACAAGGTGGCCGGTTTCTTCAAAATGATGATGATGATGATGACAGGGATGAACAAAACGACACCTCTACTGAACTATACAGAACAAATATTCCTTGGAGTATAAATCTTAGACATAGCTTTACGTATTCAAACAACAAACAAGAACGGCAAATCAGTAACAACTCGCTCATGGCATCTGCTAATGTATCGCTAACACCAAAATGGAAAGTAAATGTGTCCTCTGGATATGACTTTAAAAATAAAGGGGTCACATTTACCAATTTAGGAATAGACAGAGACCTAGACAGCTGGACAATGAATATTTCATGGACTCCTTTTGGTTACCGTCAATCTTGTTTTTTTTTTTTTGGTTTTAATTCTGGAATGCTACGTTATTTAAAATATGAAAAACGACGTGAACCCGACAAAAGACTATAACTCTATATTATGAAAAAAGTAATCAAAACCGATAAGGCGCCATCACCACTTGGACCTTACAATCAGGCTATTTTAAAAAATGATACACTTTATGCAAGTGGGCAAATTGCAATTGACCCAAAAACCAATTCGCTATACAATGGAGATATAAAATCTGAAACGAAACTCGTAATGGAAAACCTATCAGCAGTATTACACGCAGCTGAGATGAACTTTTCTCAGGTAGTAAAATGCAGTATTTTTATTTCAGATATGAATGATTTTACTGCTATTAACGAAGTTTATGGAAGCTATTTTGATGATGAAAACGCACCTGCAAGAGAAACTGTGCAAGTAGCTGTTCTTCCAAAGAATGTAAATGTGGAAATTTCCTTAATAGCAGTTCGCTAAGAATGATTTCTATGGTATTCCACCAATCCTTCAATAGGTTTTTTAAGAATTTTCCCTGCTGTTAGTCCTAAACTTTCCAAAACTTCTCTAAGCTCTTGTTGTAAGTAAAAGGCAATTGAACCAATAAAATGCACTGGAACTTCCTTTGCATTTTCAAATTGTAATATCTGGTTTCTAGAAAATAAGTCGAACCCTTTTTTAATAAGATTTTGACTGTATTCGTTCTCTTTATTTTCTATTAAAAAGCGGGCAAATTTTGCTAAATACGTATTTGGATTAGGTTTTTTGTAAAGGTTTGTTTTTATGGCTTCTGATGATAAATCAAAGGAGTCTTCAAAAATAGTTGCCAGTTCATTTGGAATATTATTAAAGTAGTAGTCTCTCAACAACTGACGTCCATAATAATTTCCACTTCCATCATCCATTAAAATATATCCCAAAGATGTGATGCGCTGTTCCACATCAGAACCATCAAAATAACTGCAATTTGAACCCGTTCCAAGAATACAAACAATACTCTTTTCATCAGGGTTTGTAGCGGAAAAAACGGCTGCATATGTATCCTCTTTGACTTCAATAGTAGCAAATTCAAAAATACCTTGAAGCACCTCTTTTAGCAATTTACGAGGAGGACGCGTTCCGCATCCAGCCCCGTAAAAATAAATATGCTCCACCAACTTACGTTGGCGGTATAAGTCGTAATTATTGATAATACGTTCTTCAAGAATTTGATCAGAAAGAACTTGTGGATTTAATCCCTGAGTTTGGGTTTCAAACAACACTTCATTTTTGCTATCTAAAGCAATCCAATCAGTTTTTGTTGAACCGCTATCAACAATAAGCTTCATAAAATCCTACAATTGATTTACATGAAGTGCGAGGTCAAGCAATTTATTTGAGTAACCTGCTTCATTATCGTACCAAGAAACAATTTTAAAGAAAGAACCATTAAGCTCTATACCAGCGTTGGCATCAACGATTGATGTACGTGCATCACCAATAAAATCTTGAGACACTACTAGTTCTTCCGTGTAACCAAGAACACCTGCTAATGGCCCTTCGGATGCCGCCTTAACGGCTTGCATGACACCTTCATAGCTGGTTTCGGTAGCTAACTTTACAGTTAAATCAACCACAGAAACGTCTGCTGTGGGTACTCTAAATGCCATTCCAGTAATTTTTCCTTCAAGCGAAGGAATTACTTTAGTTACTGCTTTTGCAGCTCCTGTTGAAGCTGGAATAATATTTAATAATGAAGAGCGTCCACCTCGGTAATCTTTTCTTGATGGTCCATCAACAGTCATTTGAGTGGCAGTAACAGCGTGTACTGTAGTCATTAATGCTTCATCTATTCCAAAAGAATCATTTAGAACTTTGGCTAAGGGTGCCAAACAGTTAGTTGTACAAGATGCATTAGATACAATTAAATCATCGGCAGTAGCATCACTGTGATTAACACCCATAACAAACATTGGTGCATCTTTAGAGGGTGCCGAAATCACAACTTTTTTTGCTCCACCATCAATATGAGATTGTGCCATATCTAGGGTGGTGAAAATCCCTGTACATTCCGCAACAACAGTTGCTCCTATTGCATCCCATTGTAGATTTTTAGGATCACGTTCTGCAGTAATACGAATTGTTTTGCCATCTACAAGAAGTTGACCATTATCCACTTCAACAGAAGCATCAACAATACCATGTACTGAGTCATATTTTAAAAGATACGCAAGATGCTCAACATCAAGGAGGTCGTTGATCGCCACAACTTCAATATCGTTTCTTTTTAGAGATGCGCGAAAGACCATACGTCCAATTCGACCAAATCCGTTAATTCCAATTTTAAGGGTTGCCATAGTTTATAGTTTATAGTTAAATAGTTTTATAGTCTCATGATTTCTGATACACGAACAAGTTCAGTATCAATCTTCGATTCTCCTTTAATTGCTTTATCAAGCGGGGTGAAAATCATTTTCCCATCAGAAATTCCTACCATATTTCCAGATATACCTTCTCGAAGACCTTCCACGGCTTTTAGCCCCATACGGCTAGCCAAAACGCGGTCAAAACAAGTAGGTGCACCACCTCTTTGCATATGGCCTAGAACAGAGACACGTACTTCATAATCCGGTAAGTTTTCTTCAATATATTGCGCCAATTCGAAAACATTTTTTCCAATTTTATCGCCTTCGGCTACCATCACAATACTGGAAAGTTTGCCTGATTTCTTTGAGCGTTTTAAAGATTCTAATAAACGGTCTAAGCCCATGTTCTCTTCTGGAATAAGAATTTCTTCTGCACCAGCACCAATACCAGTATTTAAAGCAATGTGACCCGCATCGCGCCCCATTACCTCAACAAAGAATAAGCGGTTATGCGAAATGGCAGTATCACGAATTTTGTCTACCGCTTCCACAACAGTATTCATGGCCGTATCATAACCTAAGGTATGCGAGGTTCCGTAAATATCATTGTCAATTGTTCCGGGTATTCCAATGACAGGTATTCCAAACTCACGTTGAAAAATTAAGCCCCCAGTAAAACTACCATCTCCACCAATCACTACAAGGGCTTCAATGTCATGTTTCTTAAGATTGTCAAATGCTTTTTTTCTACCTTCTTTAGTTCTAAACTCATTAGAACGTGCCGATTTCAGTATGGTACCACCCTTGTTAATGATATTATTTACTGATCTTGGCCCAAGAGGAATAATATTTCCTTCTATCATACCTTGATATCCTTGCTTTACTCCAAAACAAGAAATATTGTAAAAAGCACAAGAGCGAACAACCGAACGGATTGCGGCGTTCATTCCTGGAGCATCGCCTCCAGAGGTTAATACTGCTAGTTTAGAAATTTTATCTGATGTAATTGTATCAGTGGTCATTTAAAAAATTTGCGCTGCAAAATACTAAAAATCCTAGCACATAACTAGTATTTAGTCTCTTAAAGTGTTGTTTTTTTTGTTAAAGATTTTAACAAGTAACTCTTGAAAAGAATTAAATCGAACTTGATAACTAAGACCTAGGCCTTGGGTATAGCCTAATTCATCACCAAAATATTGAAATTCATTTTCTTTATTGAATACTCTAGCGCGCAAAGTTCCTTGTTGATTTAGAAGAAATTCTAATTTAACATCACCAACAATAGTTGTTTCTTCTTCACTACCAACAGGAACTCCAACTCTACCGTCAATTAATATTCTTTCATTGATGTTTGTCGATAAACTCACGCCCAGTCTATCTCTATTTTTTATGGAGGCAGCAGCATTTCGATCTCCCTGAAGATAGTCAAGACTCAAATTAAGCTTATCATTGTCGCTAGAAAAAATATTATCAAATACACCCGAGGCTTTTTGAAACAAATTATTGGTAAGGGTTTGGCTTGAAATTGCTGCCAGTGACACTTCGTTGATAAAAGAACCTTGTGAAAGTAGTGATATGGCTTGTAGCTGTCGTCTTTCTTGGTCATTGAGCTTGTAATTAAGTTCATTTTTAATCACCCCCGAAGTGTTTGGGAAATCAATTTCAAAAGTGGGTGTTTCGGGATTTAGCAAGTTTCCAAATAGAGTTATACTAACTTCTGTTGGGATTTTTTGACTAACATTATCACCCTCTAACAATATGGCTGGGTTAGCACCTCCAGGAACATCATAGACGGCTTCCATGTTTATTTGAGCACCATACGGATCTCCATCCCAAACTATAGTTCCGCCTGGACGGAGATTGAAAGTCTTATCAATTAATCCCAGATTCTTAAAATTATAGACCCCGTCAAAAGCAATAAAAT
>JAYPBW010000008.1:30042-36724 GCA_038124405.1 Flavobacteriaceae bacterium
TCTCCCCACATGGCAAAAGAACCAGCGGTATCAATTTCCAACAGCAAGTTTCCTGCTCCAGTGCCTCTCAAAAAACTTTTAGTTTCTGGGTCTACCATGATTTCAACTTCAGCATCCGGAGTTAAATCTAAGTCAAAATTGAGCTGAAGTCCTTTTAGGTCAGTGTTAACTAAATTCAATTGATCATTAGTTCGTTCTTTTTCAATAAAATTAATGAAAGACACATCACCTATTGCAGTATCGTATTGGATTGGAATAAACAAGCTCGTGCCTGTGGCCGTTTGTCCCACAACATCAATTTGAAGATTAGAGAACAAACCGTGCAAATGGGCATTTCCTAGAAAGTAAGCATTACCATAATACAGAGCTTCATCCGAGAATTGAGTGTTAAGAACCTCTAAATTATTGGCTGCAATGCGCATATCTACACTCCAATTAGCAAAGGACTGATGAGTCAGATTTCCTGTCAAAGTACCACTTTGGTTGGGTTTTGAGGAAAAAACAGCATTTTGCAGCACGATGCTATCATCGCGAAATAAAAATGAGACAGGTTTATCAAAATAGTATAAAGTATTCAGGTATGGCACACCCAGTGTAAAGTCATCTACTGTTAGTAATCCTTGGTGTGTGATTCCTTTTTCTGATGAGTTGAAATTCAGCATTCCATTTGCAGAGCCTTGGAATGGACTAAATACTCCAGAAGTAAGTCCTGAAACCAGAGAAAGGTTATAATTATTAAATCGTGTATTGACATCCCATACAAGTTTGTTTTCTTGAATACCAACAGTACCAGCTGCAGTAACCACATCTTCGCCAAAATCTTCAACCCTAAAGGCTACTTGATATTGTTGCGTATCAGATTCAGATTTTAATGTCAAATAGGCCTCACCTAGCGGAACAGTATTTAATGATAAATCGGAAAAATGTAAAATTGAATTCCCACCAAATCCGTTTTGAGATTGTCGAATATTTAAAAAGCCATTTACAACGCCTTCCCATTTATCATCTTCAAAAGATAAAAATTCGCGTAAAGACAACTCATTCAAATCCATGCCCAGCGAAAAAGAATTTTCGTCATATTGAGATGCCTCAATTGAAAATGAAGACGTATTGCTTTTTAATGCTAGCTTAGAAAGTGAAAAATGTCTTGTACTTGTTGCTGTAAGAGTTGGTGTAGCAGTTGTAGTGTCTAATCGCCAACGTCTTCCACCAAAGTAAAAATCGGCATCTTGAATTTCCAAAACTGCCTGAGCGTTCGTATCAAAAGTAAACGATGTATTGAGTTGATTCAATTTGTCTGGTGTAGACATAGATGAAAATTCTAGGCGACCATAAAGCGTGTCTTTTATGCGGGAGTTAATCATATTTAAATCCAAAAGACTTCCTTGGGGGCCAGTAAGTTTAGCAAGTGACGCAAATGAATGGTAGAGTGGATTTCTTGTATCTACATTAAACTTTAGATCATCCAAAATAAAATCACGAATTATGGCTTTTGGTGCACGAACACTGAGTTGAAATAATTCGTTTGTTGGATTTATTTTGCCTTTTATAAAGGTATTATCATCTAAAAACACATTCTCTCCAAAAAGTGCAGCTGCAATTTTACCTTTAAGGTTAAAATTAAAATCAATATACTGATTTGGAGTAATCTCATGAGGAGTATAATTTTTATATTGACTTCCAACAGCATTTTGAACAAGCTGAATAAGCTCAGTAGGCTTAAATTCGCCAATAACCAAACCTGTAGCTACATCTTCAGAACTAATATTGATGACACGTATCTTTTCGGAAAGCCTAGATTGAGCTGCAATTGAAGAAAAGACATAGGTTTTGTTAGGCGTTTCTAATTTACCCTCTTGAACATAAAAATCTCCAATCATTTCATCAATCGAATTTCCTTGTAAGGCCAAATCAGCAGAGCCCGAAAAAACCCCTTCAATTGTTTCTGGAATCCAACCAAGTGCGGCAAAATTTGCGCGGTTAATATTGGTTGTAAAAGCAAAATTTCGAACTTCAGAAGCAAAATCAATATCTCCGTCTAAACTCAAATCAAGCGATGAATCTGAAACCCGCATTTTACCACTAAAACGCTTTAACCCCAGCTTACCTTCAATTGCTACATCATCGTATTTGTAACCTCTGTATGTTAGGTTTGTTAATTCACCCGTGGCATTAGCGCTAAGGTTGTTCACATCAAGTCCAGAGCCAGAAAGTGAAATATCAAATCCAGAAGTTTCTAATGTAGATATTGAAGAAAAAGAACCAATATCAAAAGAAGGTGATTTAAGCGCAACAACATAAGATGGAGTTTGCAATTGCGAATTATATACCCCTTCTAAATCGAGAACACCAAGCGAACTCGTAAATATGGTAGCAATACTCCATTTTTGATTTTTAAACGATATACTTCCAGAAGAGTTAATTGCACCAAGCGCATTTACACCTTCTTTTAGATTTTTAGGAAGCACTTCTGCAAAGGCTGATGTTTCAGTTGAATTAAGTGTCCAAGCCCCCGAATATTCGCCCAAGGAAGCATCAAGCATATTCTGCGTGGACAATGAGAAATTCAATGTTGTCTTGCCTGTAGATAACGCTGCATCACGTACTTGTAAGTTTTGAAGCGTTCCTGATATTTCACCTTTACAGCTTAGCGTATCTGCAGGCAAAGCATTAAACAGCTTTCCAAATTCAGACTTTTTTAATTCAGATTTTTTAATGCGCATATCCAACTGGACTAGCTCAGAAAAATCTTTTAAACCCTTCTCGGGATAGCTCATGTTTATGTCAAAATCAGCATTGCTTGAAGCTGTTACAACAGATGCATCAATTAGATTCATTTCAGTGGGCGAATAATAATAATTACCTGAAACATGATTCAACCTTGAATTGTGAAGATTTGTGTCGGTGCTAAGCTGTTCAATTTCAGCAGAAATAACTTTGTTATCAATAACAAAGTCATAGATGTCTGCATCAATGGTTGAAAAAAGTATCGGAACACGATTCAAATTATTTTGATTTCGAATGGTCAAATTTCCATTAATCAAATTTATCTTTGATATCGTGAGAGGAGAAGTCGTTTCGTTTTTTTTGCCTTCTTGTTTAAATCGATTAAAAAATAAATTAATGTTCGATTCATTCTCATTTCTATAGGTTAAAATGTTGGCGCTAACATCTCGAAGCATAACATCTCCAAGTTTATTTTCACCCTGTAACACTTTTCTCAAACGCAATGCATTCATTCTGGCATAACCAACATGAATAAGAGTATCTTGATGATGATCAAATGCCAATGCATTCTCTAGGGTAACATATCCAAGGGGTGAAATATGTATTTCATCAACAGAAATTATAGTTCCAAAACGATTAGTCAGATTTTCTGTGATACGCTGCCCGATAAATGTTTGGGTGATGGGAAGAATAAGTATTCCTGTAAAAAGCGCTAAAGCACCCACAATTATCAGCACTACACGGCTTATTTTTCTAACTAGTGACGGTTTCTGTTTCAATGTGTTAATTTTGCGCTATTAAATTTAACTGTGGCAACAATCATTCTTGGCATTGAGACTTCATGTGACGACACCGCTGCTGCTGTTTTGGTTGATGGCAAACTACGTGCCAATGTTGTTTCACAACAACTTGAACATCAAGTACATGGTGGCGTTATTCCCGAACTGGCATCGCGTGCACACGTGCAGCGCATTATACCAGTAGTTGAAGCCGCACTGTCTAAAGCAAATATCGTTAAAAAAGACCTAACTGCAGTAGCCTACACTCAGGGTCCTGGACTTATGGGCTCATTGTTGGTAGGAAATGCATTTGCAAAATCTTTGGCTATTGCTCTAGATATTCCCTTAATTGCAGTACACCATATGCAAGCTCATCTCTTAGTTCATTTTATTGACGATGAGTTCCCTACACCTTCATTCCCGTTCTTAGGATTAACCGTTTCTGGTGGGCATACGCAACTTGTGCGTGTCGATAATGCAAGCACATTCACCATACTAGGAGAAACAAAAGATGACGCTGCTGGTGAAGCATTTGACAAAACTGGAAAAATGCTGGGATTACCCTATCCTGCTGGTCCAGTAATGGACAAGCTTGCACAACAAGGTAATCCTAAGTTTACATTTGGAAAACCATCAGTTGATGCATTAGATTTCAGTTTTAGTGGACTAAAAACAAGTGTGCTTTATTTCTTAAGAGAAGCCCAAAATAAAGATGACAATTTCATTAAAGACAATTTATATGATTTATGTGCTTCGATTCAAAAAGCGATTACTGACATTTTAATCGAAAAAGTCCAAAAGGCTATGGCACAAACAGGCCTAACACGAGTAGTTTTAGGAGGTGGTGTATCAGCAAATAGTGGGCTTAGAACAGCATTAGCAAAAACCAACGCTAGTGTTTTTTTACCGCCTTTACCCTACACCACAGATAATGCTGCTATGATTGCCGTAGCGGGTTACTTGAAGTTTCTTGAAGGCAAAACAGACTCATTGAGGAGTGAACCCAAATCACGAATGGCTATATAATGCAACAATTTTATACTCCAAATATTGACCCTGCCCGTAAAGCATACACATTCAATGTGCAAGAAAGCAAGCACATGGCTCGTGTTTTACGAAAAAAAACTGGAGATGTTATAAGGCTAACAAATGGAATTGGACACGTTTTTTGGGGTACTTTAAATGTTTTAAGCCCTAAAGAATGTAGCGTAAACATAACGCAAGTAGAAAAGATACCAGCACAAAAAGTTAAAGTGCATATTGCAATTGCCCCAACCAAAAACATGGACAGGTTTGAGTGGTTTTTAGAAAAAGCAACCGAACTTGGTGTGTATCGAATTACACCTATTTTGTGCGCTCGAAGCGAACGGAAACAAATCAAACACGAGCGGTGTTCTAAAATAATAGCATCCGCTTTAAAGCAGTCTTTACGCGCCCATATTCCAATTTTAGATGAATTGACCCCATTGCAAAAGCTACAAACAGATGCCAATAGAATGTGCATTGCGCATTGCCAAGAATCGATTCAGACAAGTTTACACACAGTTATTCAAAATTACAAAAGGAGTTGCATACTTATAGGACCTGAGGGAGATTTCACTAATGATGAAGTTAAATGGGCGGTTTCTAATAATTATCACGAAGTACATTTGGGTGATGCACGCCTACGAACAGAAACAGCTGCAATTGTAGGGTTGCATACCGCTCTACTTATGAATGCACAATAAAATTAAGTATCTTAGAACTATGAACGCAAATACGCTTACTCGTGGAATTGTTCAAGCCTTTCTAGTAATAATTGGAATTATTGCCCTTTTTGAGCTTTTACTCATGGCAAAATCGTTACTAGGTTATGTTTTTTTGGCTATTGTGGTTTCGCTTATTGGGCAACCTGTAAAATGGTTTCTCATGAACAAATTGCGCTTCAAAAATACTTTCGCTACTGTTGCGACCCTCGTTTTACTTTTGCTATTGTTGTTTGGGTTGGGCTCACTTATCGTTCCTGTTATTGCATCGCAGGCACAAAATTTATCCTTACTGCAAATAGATCAATGGGAAGCAGATTTACTGGCTCTTGTTTCTGATTTAGAAAACTATTTTGTGAAGTATGACATCAATCTCACAGAACGTATTACATCGCTTTTTAATAAAGTTGACTTCACATTTCTTCCAAATGTAATTAATGGTTTCTTGGGATTTTTAGGTGGATTTACAATTGCCTTATTTTCAGTATTATTTATCAGTTTTTTCTTACTTAAAGACAGTTCATTGCTTCTAAGAAGTATTTTATTGATTTTCGCCGCTGAGCAAAAAGATCGTATTGAGCGCTCCTTTTCTAGAATTGTATCATTATTGTCGCGTTATTTCACAGGAATTTTACTTCAAGTAAGTATTTTATTCCTTTTTTATTCTGGTATTTTACTCCTCTTTGGTATACCAAACGCACTTACTATAGCTTTGATTTGTGCACTTTTTAACATTATACCATATATAGGACCACTAGTTGGAGGGTTGTTTATGGTTGTACTTACAATGACTAGTAATTTAGGAGCAGATGTGGCTACTGTTATTGTCCCCAAAACTATATATGTATTGATTGGATTTATCGTAGGGCAACTTATCGATAATTTTTTCTCACAGCCCTACATTTTTTCGAGTAGCATAAAATCTCATCCTTTAGAGATTTTTCTTGTAGTCATATTGGCTGGCTTACTTGCAGGCCCCGTCGGTATGCTTCTTGCTATTCCTATTTACACCGTATTTAAAGTTGTTTTAAGTGAGTTTTTCAGTAAAAACAGACTTGTTCAAGCGTTAACCAAAAACATGTAATATGATATTTGTATCTACCGAAACCATTGCCGGAAAAACCATAATAGAGTCTCTTGGCGTTGCTCGTGGCAGCACTGTACGTTCGCGAAATATTGGTCGTGATATTTTTGCTTCACTAAAAAATATAGTAGGGGGTGAAATTGAAGAGTACACCAAACTTCAAGCAGACGCTAGAGAACAAGCACTACAACGTATGCTCGCCGATGCAAGCAGATTAGGAGCTGATGCAATTGTTGGAGTTCGCTTTACTACTTCTGTTGTTACACAAGGAGCCTCTGAAATTTTGGCTTTTGGTACTGCTGTAAAACTAAAATAATATGGAAATTTTAATCTGGGTTGGCATAGGC
>JAYPBW010000009.1:0-6028 GCA_038124405.1 Flavobacteriaceae bacterium
ACATGTTGTCGAGCAAAATTCGATTAATCCACGGATAATCTAAGCATAAGCGCACATCACTTAATGTTCGTGTTTCAACGATTACAGGTACGGGATTAGTTAATTCATCTAAATACGCCTTAGTTTGTTGCAAGGCATTCTCTAAACCACCACAAAAATATATATGATTATCTTTAAGCATAATAGTGTCATACAACCCCATTCGGTGATTCATACCACCTCCGATATGAACAGCCCATTTCTCAGCAATTCTGAAGTTTGGTGTGGTTTTACGCGTATCTAAAAGTTTACACGAAGTGTGACTAATGGATTGTTGGATAGCATGTGTCACCGTAGCAATTCCGCTCATACGCTGAAGGACATTAAGAAGCAACCGTTCCAAAGATAAAATAGCATACGTGTTTCCTTTCAATACTGCCAATGTGTCTCCTTTAAAAAATTGATTTCCATCTGTAATCAAAGTATTCAACTGAACATTTGGAGCGTGGAGGTTCAATATCAATTCACAAAAATCAATGCCAGCCAAAACACCATCGCCTTTTGCTACTACTTTCGCTTTCGATTGATGATTATTGGGAAAGATAGCTTTTGAAGTGTGGTCACCGAAATGACCTAAATCTTCTTTAATTGCTTGATTAATGCACAACTTTAATGCATCATAATGTTTTTTTATAAAAGTATTACGCATAGTCTTGATTAAAATATACTCCTTTATTCTCTGGATAGGCTTGAGACTGTTTTATCATCAAATGGGCAACACTAACCAAATTTCGTAAGGTTGTTAATTGCGGTGTAAGTCTTTTTTGACGGTATAATCTTAATACTTCTACATAAACTTCATGTAGTGATAACTCCGCTTTTTTTAAGCTTTCTACTGATTTAATAATACCAACATGAGTACTCATAATATGCTGAAGTTTGGTACGCAAAGCTTTACTATGAACTGTTCTTTGAATGGACACATCTTCGGTTCCCATCCAATCTGGAATAGAATCGAAAAAATCATCAGATAGTATTTTTTGGTTAAGTGCAGCAGCAGAATGTTTGGCAGCACGGGCTGCAAAAACTAGTGCCTCAAGTAATGAGTTCGATGCCAGTCTATTTGCTCCGTGTAAACCAGTATGACTACACTCTCCAATGGCATACAATCCGGTTAAGTTTGTCTCACCGTATTCGTTTACATCAACTCCGCCACACATATAATGGGCAGCAGGTAGTACAGGAATCTGTGTTTTTGTAATGTCAATACCCACTTGCAAACAACTTGACATAATTGTTGGAAATTCACGTTGTAGTAACGCAGGGTTTATTTGTGTAGCATCCAAATAAACATGCGAAGAATTGTTAGCGTGCATTTCAACATGAATGGCCCGAGAAACAATATCACGAGGGGCTAAGTCCAAACGCTTGTCATAGCGCTGCATAAATGCTTCCCCTTTACTATTTTTGAGAACAGCTCCAGCACCTCTCAAGGCTTCGGTAATCAAAAATGTATTGCCGTTTATTTTTGGGAACAGTGCAGTTGGGTGAAACTGTACAAAATGTACGTTTTCTATGTGCACTTTAGCACGATACGCCGCACCTAAACCATCGCCTGTAGCAGCATCGGGATTTGTTGTATGTGCGTACACTTGACCAGCTCCACCAGTGGATAAAATAGTGAGCTTTGCCGTTATTTTCACGACCTCTTCCTTTTGTTTTGAAATAACATAAGCTCCATAGCAACGCTCATAATTTGTTGTAAGATGGTGGTCGGTGATTAAATCAACCAAAGAATGGTTTTCAAAAAAAGTAATATTAGATAGCGTTTTAGCCTTGGCTATTAGAGCACTTTGAATGTGTAGTCCTGATTGATCTTTGTGATGTACAATCCTTTTTGCAGAATGCCCGCCTTCTTTTCCTAAGTGTAGTGCCGCACCTTCTTTATCAAAATTGGCTCCCCATGAAATAAGTTCTTGTACCCGATTAGGACCTTCACGAACCACAAAATCAACTACTTTTGGATTTGATGTGTGGTCGCTTGCTTCCATGGTGTCATGCACATGGGTTTTGTAAGAATCTTGAATAAAATCAGAAACTACTGCAATACCACCTTGTGCATATTTTGTGTTGCTTTCTAATAAATCCCGCTTTGAAATCATAACAATTTTACTGCGCGGAGACAATTCTGCCAGACGTACAGCATAACTTAATCCCGCTATACCCGTACCAATAACCAATACATCTGCATGCATATCAAGAAATTTCTAACATACGATCAATAGGAGTCTTCGCAGCTTGAATAAATGCGTCATCTAAATGGATTAATGTCAATTCATGAATCAATCATTGATATAACTTTTCAAGTGTATTTAATTTCATAAAAGCACATTCGCTACATGCACAAGTATCATCGTTTACCGGAGCAGGGATAAATACTTTTGATGGTGCTCTTTTTTTCATTTCATGCAAAATGCCCGCTTCAGTTGCTACAATGAATGTATCTGCATCATCATGTTGAACAAAATTCAATAACCCGGAAGTGCTACCAATGTAATGGGCTATGTCTAAAATTTGTGACTCACTTTCTGGGTGTGCAATGAATTTTGCTTTAGGGTATTGTTGTGCTAATTCAACAATTTTATCAAATGAAAAGGCTTCATGAACAATACATGAACCATCCCACAATATCATTTCTCTTCCTGTTTCTTTTATGAGATATCGCCCCAAATTTTTATCGGGTGCAAAAATAATAGGTCTCTCTTTTGGAATACTTTCAATTACCTTAACGGCATTACTCGAGGTACATACAATATCACTCAATGCTTTTATTTCTGCTGAGCAATTGATGTAAGTTACCACAATAGCCTCGGGGTGTAATGCTTTAAATGCAGCAAAATCATTGGGTGAACATGAATCTGCAAGTGAACAACCTGCATTTAAATCCGGAAGTAATACTTTCTTTGAAGGGTTAATGATTTTAGCTGTCTCTGCCATAAAGTGTACACCAGCAAAAACAATGATATCTGCATCAACTGTTGCTGCTGCTTTAGCTAAATACAAGCTGTCACCCAAAAAGTCGGCTAAATCCTGAATGGCATCTTCTTGGTAGTAGTGCGCTAATAAAACCGCATTTTTATCCTTTTTAAGACGAGTAATTTCATCGACAATGTTGATGCCCTTTGGAATAGGTGAATTTATGTACCCATTCTTTTGAAGTGAAAGTGCAATGTCGTTTGGGGGTTTTGTGTTCAATTTTTTTTTCAAATTTCGTAAAAACTATACAATATTGCTAGTTTTTGAGTATATGATTTTAAGAAATTTATCTGGTGAACGCAAAAAATCCTATGAATTTTCAATCTTAGCAAACAAAAAAAAGAGAATCGGGTTAAAATGGATATAAAACGGTTATTTTTGTAGCGTTTTTTCTGAACCAATAGAGATGATAGTTTTAAAATTTGGAGGGTCTTCTGTAGCAAGTGCAACACAAATAAGTCAAGTACTTGAAATACTTGCAAAGCAAGACCAACCCATGGCGGTAGTAGTTTCTGCTCTTGGAGGTGTTACAGACAGCCTTCATTCACTTGGAAAAATTGCCGCAAGTGGCGATAGTACATATATTGAACAGCTAAAAGTAGTTGAGAATCGCCACATTAACTTAGTGCAAGAGCTTATTCCAGTTGCAAAACAAAGTGCTGTACTGAGTGCAACCAAGCAAATGGTAAACAGAATTGAAACTATTTTAGATGGTGTATTTATGATTCGTGAGCTTTCCATAAAAACACAAGACACTTTGTTGAGTTTTGGAGAGTTACTTTCGCATACTATCATAGCACATGCAGCGCAAGCAAAAGGATTAAATGTTGTTGCGAAAAATGCACAAGATTTAATTGTAACCGCTCAATCATTAGGAAGAACTATAGTAGATTATGACATCACAAATCAAAACATCACTTCATTCTTTCAAAACAATAAGAGTAAAATTGTAGTTCTCCCAGGATTTGTGGCCAAAAATAAAAATGGTGTAGTTACTACTTTAGGTCGAGGTGGATCGGACTTAACTGCATCCATAATAGCATGTGCTTTGCAGGCAGATTACTTGGAAATTTGGACTGATGTGAGTGGAATGTATACAGCACATCCAGCCATTGTAAAACAGGCGAAAGCTATTCCTGAAATCTCGTACCAAGAGGCCATGGAACTTTCTCATTTTGGAGCAAAAGTTATTTATCCTCCTACCCTACAACCCATTACAGAAAAGAAAATTCCAGTTTACATCAAAAACACTTTCAAACCTGAGGAACCAGGAACACTCATAACACACACAACAGAAGTTGATACAGTTGTGAGAGGAATAAGCCATATCAACGATATTGCATTACTTACATTAGAGGGCAGTGGTATGATTGGAGTCCCAGGATATTCTCAAAAACTTCTGACTGTGTTGGCTCAACACCATATAAATGTGGTTATGATTACACAAGCTTCATCCGAACATTCAATCTGCTTGGGTATAGAAGCTAGTGAGGCTGACTTTGCACAACAAACAATTAATGAAGCATTTGCATTAGACATTGAAACAAAAAAACTAAATCCTATACGGGTTGAAAAAGAGCTTTCAATAATTGCGCTTGTAGGCGAAAACATGAAAAACCACCAAGGAATTAGTGGGAATATGTTTAGAGCTCTTGGAAACAACAATGTAAATGTAAAGGCAATTGCTCAAGGAGCTTCTGAAAAAAACATCACAGCAGTAATAAATAGTAGTGACATCAAAAAAGCTTTGAACACCTTGCATGAAGCCTTTTTTGAAGAGCAAATCAAAAAAATGCACCTATTTGTAACGGGAATCGGAAATGTAGGGAGTAAGTTTTTAGAACAAATACACCAACAAAAGAAATTCTTAAGAGAGCAGTTCAAGCTTAATTTAAGTGTCGTAGGGATTTCGAATTCCAAAAAAATGAATTTTGACCCTAGCGGTATAGATCTTAAAAATTGGAAAAGCTTTTTAGAAGAAGGAGAACCTGCAGACAAAGAATTGTTTTTTAAAAAAACAAAAGGGTTTAATATGCGTAACTCCATTTTTGTAGATAACACCGCCAATGCTACCATTGCGGGAACATATGCGCATTATCTCCAAAATAACATTGGTGTGGTTACTTGTAACAAAATTGCTTGTGCAGATGAATTTATCCACTACAAAAACCTCAAAAAACTATCACATAAGTACAATGCGCCGTTTTTGTATGAAACCAATGTAGGTGCAGGATTACCCATTATTGATACTCTTAATCATCTTATTGCATCAGGTGATCGTATTCGTAGTATTCAAGCAGTGCTTTCTGGAAGTTTAAATTTTGTTTTCAATTCGTTTAATGATAAAACTTCTTTTCGCAAAGTAGTTGAGCTTGCTATGCAGGAAGGTTACACCGAGCCAGATCCAAAAATCGACCTAAGTGGTATTGATGTAGCACGTAAAATTTTAATTTTAGCACGAGAAAGTGGTTTTACCCTTGAACTTTCTGATATAGAGAATAACGCTTTCTTACCAAAAGCGTGTTTAGAAACCAAAACAAATGAGGCGTTTTTAGATAGCTTAGACGCACATGAATCCCATTTTACAGCATTGTATAACGACGCTAAAGAAAATAATTCTCGTTTGAAATATGTTGCCGCATTTGAAAACGAAAAAGCCTCAGTGGGATTAAAACAAATACCTGAGGGGCATGACTTTTATAACCTTGAGGGTAGTGACAATATAGTGTTATTTTACACCGACAGGTATGCACAGCAACCTTTAATTGTCAAGGGGGCTGGAGCTGGAGCAGCGGTCACCGCATCAGGAATTTTCGCAGATATTATTCGCATTGGAAAAAGTTAATTTAAAAGGTGTAAAGCTATTTTCACCAGCAAGTATTGCCAATATCTCATGTGGCTTTGATGTATTAGGGCTTTGCCTTGAAAACATTGGAGACCATATGGAAATACGTCGAAGTGAAAAATCGGGGATTCACATTACTTCTATTAAAGGGCAAGACTTGCCTTTAGA
>JAYPBW010000009.1:6038-6956 GCA_038124405.1 Flavobacteriaceae bacterium
AGTTGCCGGACTTGCACTACTTGAAGCACATAATTCTCCATTAGGATTTGAAATCTCAATTGAAAAAAACATTAAACCTGGAAGTGGCATTGGAAGTTCTGCTGCCAGTGCAGCGGGAACTGTAGCTGGTATTAACTATCTGTTGGGAAATCCGTTCAGTACTAGTGAGTTAATTTCTTTTGCTATGGAAGGTGAGCGTTTGGCATGCGGCAGTGCACATGCCGACAATGTTGCTCCTGCTCTGCTAGGTGGATTTACACTAGTCCGAAACACTAATCCATTAGATGTATGCAAGCTTCCAACACCAATAGAACTCGCAGCAACTGTTATTCATCCAAAGATTGAAGTTAAAACAGCAGATGCCAGAGCAGTACTCAAGCAAAGAGTTTCCCTTGAAAAAGCGATAAGCCAATGGGCTAACGTGGGTGCGTTGGTTTCAAGTTTATATGAAGAAGATTATGAATTGCTCAGTAGAGCCTTAGTAGATGAAATTGTTGAGCCTACTCGTTCTATTCTGATTCCAAAGTTTAATGAACTTAAAAATGCTTGTCATGAAGCGGGTGCGCTTGGATCAGGAATTTCTGGATCTGGACCTTCAGTTTTCGCACTTTCAAGAGGAATGAGCACCGCCAACAATGTAGCGAAAGCAATGCAAAAAATTTATCAAGAAACCGAAATTCCTTTTGAAATCCACGTTAGCCCAGTAAAGCAATCTGGAGTAAGCTTTTTAGAAGAGATTACATGAAATATTACAGCCTAACCAACAATACCAATACAGCGCATTTTCCTGAAGCCGTAATTCGAGGTTTAGCCCCTGATCGTGGCCTCTATTTTCCTGAAAAAATAACGCGACTTTCAGAACACTTTTTAAATGATTTAGCACACAAAACTTCCGTAGAGATTGGACTTGAAGTTATG
>JAYPBW010000009.1:6966-18122 GCA_038124405.1 Flavobacteriaceae bacterium
AAAAAAGACTTGAAAAAATTATCGAAGACACACTGTGTTTTGATTTTCCATTAATTTCTTTGAGTGAAAGCATGGGTACACTTGAACTTTTTCATGGGCCAACCATGGCGTTTAAAGATGTAGGTGGGCGATTTATGGCTCGAAGTATTGGTTATTTTAATGAGCAAAATCCTAAAAAAGTAACGGTTTTGGTTGCTACTTCTGGCGATACAGGAGGCGCAGTTGCCTCTGGTTTTTTGGGTATTGAAGGAACTGAGGTGGTTATCCTTTATCCAAAAGGTAAAGTAAGTAAGATTCAAGAACTTCAACTAACTACAAACGGAAATAACATTAGAGCTGTAGAAGTTGATGGTGTTTTTGATGATTGCCAAGAAATGGTTAAAACAGCGTTTTTAGACCCTGATTTAAAGGCGCAATTCAATCTTACCTCAGCAAATTCTATTAACGTAGCCCGTTGGCTACCGCAATCATTTTATTTCTTTTTTGCTTATCAACAACTTCTTAAAAATGGTTTTGATGGGAAGTTGGTGTTTTCAGTGCCAAGTGGGAATTTTGGAAATATTTGCGCTGGAATTGTGGCTAGCAAGTTGGGATTGCCTGTTCACCATTTTGTTGCAAGCACAAATAGCAACGATACGGTGCCACGCTATTTAAAAACACAAAAATATACACCACATCCTTCAAAGCAAACTATATCAAATGCTATGGATGTAGGAAATCCTTCAAATTTTATTCGTATTAAATCTCTATTTGAGAATGATTTTGGCACACTCAAGACGCATTTTTCATCCTATGCTTATAATGACGAACAAACGCGCACAGCACTAAAAGACCTTTATGTAAATCACAACTATGTTTCCGACCCGCACGGTGCCGTTGGTTTTTTAGGGCTAAACGACTACATGAAACAGAATCCTGACACCTATGGGGTGTTTATGGAAACCGCTCATCCAATAAAGTTTAGAGATACTGTTGAAGAAACACTTGGCATCACATTGGATATCCCAGATCAAATTCAACATATACTAGACAAAACACCCGAAAAAACTTCATTAAAAGGGTACGAAGCTTTTAAGGAATATCTACTTAGCCAAACTGACTAAATCGGGCAATACAAAAGCATCTAATACGCTAGGTTTTTGCATCATTTCTTCTATAGCATCAGCAGTACGAGGTGCGTATGCAGAAAGATTCACAGGCCCGTCATTTGTAATAAGTATGTCATCTTCAATTCTAACAGCTATCCCCCACCACTTAGGATCACATGGACTGTCTTCAGGAATGTAAATACCAGGCTCAACAGTTATAAGGGTGTTGTGCCTAAAGGGTTGATACGTACCTGCATCGTGAACGTCAAGCCCTAAATAGTGAGAAGTTCCATGCGGAAAATATCGTCTTACTTCTGAAGCCCGATTTATTATACCCAATTCTTTTAGCCCCTTTTCAATAACCATTAATGCGGCATTATGAGGTGAACGCATACTTGCACCAACTACAGCAGCTGCAATTCCTGCTTCCTGTGCTTTATAAACAATATCATATATAGCGCGTTGTTCTTCTGAAAATGTTCCGTCAGCAGGGATGGTACGTGTCACGTCGGCAGTGTAATTATGATATTCGGCTCCTAAATCCATCAACACCAAATCGGAACCAACACTTGGTTTATCATTTGTAATGTAATGCAATACGCAACCGTTATGACCACCGCCAACAATAGAAGGATATCCTTCATATTCAGCACCGTATTTTTTGAATACAAATTCATGAATTCCTTGAATTTCACGTTCAGACATTTTGGGGTGTATAGCTTTCATAACTTCAACCTGCCCAATAGCGGAAATGTAGATCGCTTTTTTTAGCAACTCCACTTCCTCAGGATGCTTTACTTCACGCAAGTCATCCATAATCATTCCTAAACTTTCAGCATCAAGATTGGTGAGCTGCATGGTCATTTGTTGCTTTAATTCTGTACGCTGCTTTTCGTTAATTGCTTTTTGATAGCTTACTAAAAGTGGATCGGTTGCTAAATCTGAATTTCGTCTTAGTGATCGATCTAATACTTGAGCTACATTTGCAGAACTCTGCGCATCTGAAGTGGTAATAAAACGATAAATAGATGCGCGAGCAGATGAAAAACTTTCGTCATAATTCGCTTTTTCTTTAAATGTTTTAATTAGTGAATATAAATCGGCTTCATTACGAGCATCGTTTCTGATATCATTGTTAAAATCAAAAAACAGGACCCTATCAAAACTGTTAAAACGAGTTTCAAAATCGGCAAACTCGGTATTGTACATCACATGTTCAAAGCCCAGGCGTGTTTTGGCACCTTCAATTCCTAGCCGGTAGCCGTCCCATTGTTCACGTAGGGGATTGCGTTCTTGGACAAACAAAATTTCATTCATCGCAATGCCCTCAACTTGTTGGGGTTCTTTGTAAATAATTAATACAGAATGAGGTTCTTTAAAACCAGTTAGGTAATAAAAATTGGGGTCTTGATGATAGTGATAATCAACGTCGTTTGCTCTATTTCGTATGGGGTTAGCAAAAAATACAGCTACACTATTAGGTGGCATTTGTGCACGGACATCGGCACGTCTATCGGCATGAAAGTTTGATGTTAAATAATCATTTGGGAGCTCTTGAGCGAATAGCGATAGAAAACTAAAACATGTGAATAAAATCAAACGAAACATTGGAATCTTTTAGCTAAAGTAACCAAAACTATACTACTTTTGAAATTATGAATGAACTCGTATTACACAAAGAACATTTGGCACTAGGTGCTAAAATGGGACCCTTTGCGAGCTTTCACATGCCCCTAACCTACAAAGGTGTAAAAGCAGAGCATCTCTGTGTTAGAGAGCATGTGGGCGTTTTTGATGTTTCGCACATGGGCGAATTTTTCGTTTCTGGTGATAAAGCACTAGATCTAATACAACATACAACCAGTAATAATGTAGCTACCCTAGCAGTTGGCGATGCCCAATATGGATACATCCCTAATGAAGCAGGCGGAGTAATTGACGATTTACTTATTTATCGCATTTCAAATGACTCCTATATGCTTGTGGTTAACGCCAGTAACAAAGAAAAGGACTGGGATTGGTTTAATACTCATAACAAGAATTTTGGGGCTCACCTAGAGAACGTATCAAACAAATATGCGTTATTAGCTGTTCAAGGCCCAAAAGCAAATGCCCTCATTCAAGAGCTCAGCCCCATTAATCCCAATACTCGCAAAGGTTTTTCTATTGTAAAAACCTCTGTTGGCGGAATATCTAACATTTGGGTTGCAACCACTGGCTATACAGGTGCTGGCGGTGTTGAACTCTATATTCCAGCTGAAAAAGCGGTGCAAGTTTGGCATGCGCTTTTAGCTGCTGGAGAAAAGCACAATATACAACCCATTGGATTAGCAGCGCGTGATACCCTAAGGCTAGAAATGGGGTATTGCTTGTACGGGCATGAACTAACAGATAACATCTCGCCTATTGCGGCACGACTAGGATGGTGTACCTATTTTGAAAAATCGTTTGTAGGTAAAGAGTTTATTAGAAACGATAAAACTAATGGTACTGAGCAGCTACGCGTAGGATTTACAATGATAGATCGTGGTGTTCCAAGACAGGGTTATACATTGATTGATGCCGAAGGAAATACCATTGGAATAGTTACTTCTGGAACTTCTTCACCTTCTTTGGGAGTAGGAATTGGTATGGGATATGTAAATCGAGCATTTGCAAAATCGGGGACAGAAATCTTTGTTCTCATTCGAGAAAAATATGTTAAAGCTCAAATAACAAGGCTTCCTTTTTTGGTATGATGCGCGTTCTCATTATTGGAGGAAGTGGATTTTTGGGGCGTGCACTGTATAAAGAATTGCAACCTTACATGGATGTGTATGCCACGTATTGCCATCAAGAACAATACAACTCAAACAATCGTTACTTCTCTTATGATATTGAAGAAGATTCCCCACATGAAATAATACGAGCAGTAAAACCGCATTTGATTATTTCGGCATTAAGAGGAAATTCTGAGGCGCAGTTTATTGCGCATGATATTCTTATTAGCTACGCCATACAATATGGTGTGAAATGCATTTTACTTTCTTCGGCAAATGTTTTTGATAGTTTCCGCCATTATCCTAGTTATGAACATGACAAGACCCTTTCGGAAAGCAGTTATGGAAAACTTAAAATAGCCCTTGAAAATAAAATCATGCGCATGCCAGCCTTCAGTTGGACTATAGCTCGAATGCCTATGGTGTTTGGTCCCACTTCGCCAAGACTACAAGAGTTAAAAGAAGCTATTGCTACACAACAGCCGTATGAAATATTCCCAAACTCTGTTATTAATGTAGCAGCAGATTATTTTGTTACGCAACAGCTACACTATATTATTAACCGAAATCGTTGGGGTATTTTCCATTTGGGGAGTACTGATCTGATTCATCACGATGAGTTTATACACCAATTGACAGATGGACTAGAGCTTTCCAAAAAACCAAAATACAAACACGTATTTGCTAGCAATACTGATCGCTACATTGCGGTATTGCCCAAGTATAATAACCTGCCCAAGCATTTAAGCTACACCAAGACAGATGTGATAAAAAATACCCTCAGAATGAACACTAAAAAAGGTTAGAATACATCATGTAATTTTACGATAGATGCAATTGTACCATAAGTTTTACTACTTTTAAATATTATTCTATAATTACATAACCCCAAATATGTACCCCGATCAAATCCATAAGCATTTTTGATATTTTCAAAGTTATTATTGGTCCCTCGAGCTCCCATACGCTTGGGCCTTGGAATGCTGCACTATCATTTACCAAGTCTTTAACACTCAAGGAAACAGATAAAATTCAGGTCCACCTTTACGGCTCGCTTTCTAAAACAGGAATTGGACATGCCATTGATAAAGCTATTGTTCTTGGTCTTTCTGGGCATGTAACCGATGAAATAGACAGTAATTTAATCGATTCTATATTCGAAAAAGTATCAAAAGAAAAAACACTTCATATTCGTTCAACAGTAATCCCTTTTGATGTAAAGCTCGATATAGTATTTGAAAGTTACGAACATAAACTTCATCCAAACACCATGCTTTTTAAAGCGATTTCGAAAAACAAAATCCAAAAAGAGCAACTTTCTGCATCTATTGGTGGTGGGTTTATTGAGCATGAAAATCTGGGAAATATAAAAAGTGTAAAAGACTTTCCATATCCTATCGAAAAAGGAGCAGAATTATTGCGTTATACACAAGATCACAATTGTGCCATTTCAGAAATTGTGTATAAAAACGCATTGACTATTCGTTCAGAACGCGAAATAGACAAAGGAGTAAATCAGTTGTTAGAAACAATGCTTACTTCGGTATATAATGGATGTAGAACGGAAGGAATTTTGCAGGGTGGGCTGCAGTAAAGCGTAGAGCTAAGAAATTGTGCGACACCCTTATTGAAGGAAATAAATATGAAAGCAAAGAGGAATGGATTGAGCTTATAAGTGCAGCATCTAAAAGTTTTGCTACCGTAAACAAATGGGTAAGTTGTTTTGCCATTGCTGTAAACGAAGAAAATGCAGCCATGGGGAAGATTGTCACCTCACCTACAAATGGTGCGGCCGGAGTTATACCTGCAGTGTTTATGTATTATTTCTTGTTTTGCGACCAAAAAATCAAAGACTACACAAAACGATTTTTGTTAACTGCAGGAGAAATTGGATGCTTATTTAAAAAAAACGCAACCATTTCAGCTGCTGTAGGTGGTTGTCAGGCTTAAATCGGTGTTTCCTCTGCTATGGCTGCTGGTGGATTAACCGAAATTTTAGGGGGAACTCCTGCACAATGTCTTATGGCTGCAGAGATAGCTATGGAACATCATCTGGAGGTAACTTGCGACCCTGTTAAAGGTTTGGTGCAAGTGCCCTGTATTGAACGTAATGCCATGGGCGCCATAAAGGCCATTACAGCAGCCCATTTGGCATTAGAACGTTCTGATAATGATCCTGTTGTAGATATTGATGTGGTCATTAAAACCATGTGGGAAGTAGCCAAAAATATGCATGCTAAATACAAAGAAACAGCAGACGGAGGATTTGCCGCACACCTCAATGGCGCGAACCCTAAATGTTGATGGGGTAGTTCTTAAACATTGCCAAGGCTTTTTTATCTTTGACAAAACGTTTTTATGGGAAGAGCATTTGAGTTTCGCAAAGCACGTAAAATGAAGCGTTGGTCGGCTATGGCAAAGACCTTTACGCGCATTGGCAAGGATATTGTTATGGCGGTAAAGGAAGGTGGTCCAAATACCGACACCAATTCTAGGCTAAGAGCGGTGATTCAAAATGCGAAGTCGGTGAATATGCCCAAAGACAATATTGAACGCGCCATAAAACGTGCATCCGACAAAAGCACCGAAAACTACAAAGAAGTATTATTTGAAGGCTATGCACCCCATGGAATAGCTGTATTAGTAGAAACCGCCACAGACAATAACAACCGTACCGTTGCCAACATCCGAAGTTATTTTAACAAGTGTAATGGCAATTTAGGCACCTCAGGATCGGTAGAGTTTATGTTTGACCACACCTGTAATTTTCGTATTTCGCCCGAAGGCTTAGACCCCGAAGAACTTGAGTTAGAGTTTATCGACCATGGAGTAGATGAAGTTTTTATTGATGAAGACGGCATATTGTTATATGCACCTTTTGAGTGTTTTGGTGCCATCCAAAAAGAATTAGAGCGTCAAGATGTTGAAATTCTCTCCTCTGGATTTGAGCGTATTCCCACAACTACCAAAATTCTTTCTGGTGAAGCAGCCGAAGACGTCGAAAAATTAATTGAAAAAATTGAGGAAGACGACGATGTGCAGAACGTATATCACTCTATGGTTTTAGAGGAGTAATGCTTTTGCACGCTCCAAATCATCAGGAGTATCAATGCCCACACCCACAAAGTCTGTAGGAATCATTTGCATTATTTTCCCCATTTCTAAGTACCGAATAGCTTCTATTTTTTCTGCTAATTCAAGCGGCGTTGGTTGTTGCGCATAAAATTCAAGTAAAGCAGCTTTTCTAAAAGCATAAATTCCCACATGGCGATAGGCTTGTCCTGGTACACGCATGTATGGAATTGGTGATCGTGAAAAATACAATGCCCTACCCTGTTGGTCGGTTACCACCTTTACCACATTGGGATTTTCTAAATCTTCTTTGGTTTTAATGGGAATCATTAACGAAGCTAAGTCTACAACCTTGTTCGCATCAGATTTAAATGCTAGAATTAAATCCGACAGCGCTTTTTTTGAAATAAAAGGCTCATCGCCTTGTACATTAATCACCACATCGGCATCTAGGCTTTCAACACACTCTGCAACACGATTGCTGCCACACTCGTGTGTATGTATACTTCTAAAAACATGACCCCCAAGCGAGTTTATATGTAATATAATTTCATCAGAATCAGTGGCTACCCATACTTGGTCAAATAAGCCTGTATTTACAACTGCCTCGTAGGTGCGCTGTAAAACAGTTTTGCCTTGTAAATCTGCAAGGAGTTTTCCCGGAAAACGTTGGGCTTCAAAACGAGCAGGAATAACAGCTATAATACGCATGGAACAAAAATAGGAAAATCAATTCTCTTCGAAGTAATTGTCCGAAAAACCTACTAGAAAAAGTTTTTCTGTAGCACGTGTGACTGCAGTATATAGCCATCTAAAGTAATTGGCATCTAACCCGTCGGGCAGGTAGGGTTGTTCTAGAATGACACGCTTCCATTGACCTCCTTGAGCCTTATGACAGGTAAAAGCGTATGCATGCTTAATTTGTAACGCATTAAAAAATGGGTTTTTCTTTACTTCTAAATATTGTTTGTATTGTGGCAAATGGGCATAATCGTCTCTAACAGCTTGATATAATTTGGTATTGTCTTCAAATGATAATGCGTGTGAATCTATAGTCAACGTATCTAAAATAAAGACTGTTTCAAAAGGTTCTTGATCGGGATAATCGAGCATTCGGATAGTTACTTCGCCAAATCTGAATCCGTACAATTCTTTAACAGCTTTCACAGCGAGCACTTCCACTATATCACCATTTGCAATAAATCCAGGTCCAGAATCAGGTGCCAGCCAATGATAATTATTTTTAACAACCATTATTAAATCTCCTGCTGTCAATTCGGGCTCTTTTCCAAGTATTTGCGTTCTAATTTGTTTGTTGTAGCCGTTGGCACGTTTGTTCGATCTAACGATACAAGCGGTTTCCTCTATTCCAACTTCTCTAAAAGATTCCTCAATGGCATCTTGTATTTCAAAACCATCACGAAGTCTAATAATATCTGGAAAGTTAATAAGCGAAAATTGAAAATGAGTAGTTTGTCCTAACGTGAGTTGCTTCCGGATTTGGGTAGCATTAAATAAAATTCCTGAATCTTTTCCTTGTCTAACCACTTGATGGAGTTCTATTTCTTTGGGCAGTAAATTATAATCCATTGATAATAATCGAGTATCTAACGCCGGGCTTAGTTCGGTATGAACAGGAGGAAGCTGTGCAGTATCACCCACTAACATAAGTTTACAATCATCACCTGACTGTACATAATGAATAAGATCATGCAGTAAAGATCCATTTTCAAACAACTTGCTTTGTTGTTGCTGATCGGCGATCATAGAGGCCTCATCTATCAAAAAAAGCGTGCGTTTAAATTTATTTTTCTGCAATTTGAACTTTAAATTACCTTGACGCTCTTGTTGTGCGAAATAAATACGTTTGTGAATAGTATATGCTGGACGTTTTGCATAAGCTGACATTACCTTTGCCGCCCTTCCCGTAGGTGCCAGCAATACCGTTTTATAACGTAATGCGCCAATAGTTTTTACAAGGGCCCCAATTAATGTAGTTTTACCTGTGCCCGCGTATCCTTTCAGGACAAAAACTTCATTTTCATCTGTTGAACAAAAAAATGCTGCCTAGTTTTCTAATGCCTGCTCTTGAATAAGAGTAGGTTCGAAAGGAAAGTTAGTTTTAAGCTTTGCTGATAAGGCGGATAATTCCATTGGCTAAAAGTAGGAATGTTTTGTGTAAGGTCGTAAAGAAAAAAAATGTAAATTTGTTTGCATCAAAATCATACTTGGAATGAAAAAATTCTTACTTCCTGTACTTTGGATTCTTATCATTTTTTTTGGATACAAGCTATACAACTCTATTTATGAACCAATCCAATTTAACAAAGTAAAGAAAGAACGTTATGCAGATGTTATTCGCTCACTTAAAGACATTGGGAGTGCTCAGGTAGCTCATAAAAGTGTAACTGGCCTATACGCTCAAGACTTCAAAAGCCTAATAGCCTTTGTGGATACAGCCCAATACGTTCTAGTTGAAAAAAGAGATTCAAGCTATTTAGAATACGATCGTGTTTATCGAATTGACATGTTGCGTGAAGTACAAATTGTTGACACCCTAGGATTTGCATCTGTAAAAGATTCTCTGTTTGGTACCTCTGACCGTTATAAATCCATGATGAATATTCCTGTTAAAGGAGTTGATACGGTTTTCAGTATGAAATCGGATGTGATTGACAAGAATGGTTATCAAGTTCCTGTATTCGAGGTCCGCGTTTCAAAAGAAATTGTGTTGTACGACCAAAATAGTTATTTATTAGAGCAAGAAAAAGCTACAGTTTCTGTAGATGGTGTAAATGGCCCGGCTATTATTTTAGGATCACTTTCTGAGGTTAGCACCAACGGAAATTGGCCTACCCTTTACGATGCAGGATCTCAAGAATAAAAACATCAAAAAATCAATTGTATTATCCATTCACGTGCATGTGAATGGATTTTCTTTTTTTGTACATAATGTAAGCAATCAAAAAGGTACATTTTTTCATAAAAAAACATTTGAGAACCCAGTTCCTGTAGAAACTCTTCACATAGAAATCTATTCTGAGCTAAAAGAGCAAAAGCTATTGGACTTACAATTCAAGGAGGTTCGATGCAGTGTTGAAAACAATCTTGCAACCTTAGTTCCAAAATCACTTTTCGAAGAAACATCTTTACACGAGTATGTCAAAAAAGATATAGCCGTAAAAGAACACGACTTTGTAACCTATGATGTAATGCCAAGTACCGATTGGATTACAGTTTATGTTCCCTTTGTAAACATCAATAATATGCTATTGGATACATTTGGTTCTTTTAAATTCTACCATGCTGTAAGCGTGTGGTTGGCATCACTTTCAAAGCATAAAAGTGCCGATGGCGAGCTGGTGTGGAGCTTATATAAAGAAAATAACCACCTACACATGGCACTATTACGAGACAAAAAGCTTCAATTTTACAATTGTTTTGAAGCAGAAAACCCTAAAGACGTAGTGTATTATGTGTTATTAACCGCAGAAAAAAACAACGTTAGCCCAAATGAAATTCCTTTGTTTATATGTGGTGATATGGCAGGTGCAGATGCTACTTACCTGGCTCTATATGAATTTGTTAGGAGTTTGAATTTTTTAAAAATCGATAACAATATTCAATTTTCTACCCGACGCATAAACACACATCAAGATTTTTGTTTGTTAAATCTGTTCTGATGCGTATTATTTCTGGAGTACTAAAAGGAAGGCGTATTCATCCGCCAAAGAAATTACCTGTTCGACCCACAACAGACCGAGCCAAAGAAGCCTTATTTAATATTCTTGTACACCAATATAATTTTGAAACATCGTCTGTACTAGACCTGTTTTCAGGAACTGGAAATATCAGTTACGAATTTGCTTCAAGAGGCGTAAAAGATATTACAGCGGTAGATCAAAACAATCAATGCATTGCCTTCATAAAAAAAACCAATGAAGAATTAGGCCTTTCTATTAGCATAGTCAAGTCAGCTGTTATGGGCTTTTTGGAAAGAACACTTTCCTCATATACTTTTATTTTCGCCGACCCTCCATATACCTTCAGCAAAGAAGAGTATTCGGTTCTTGTAAATACTATTTTTAGTAAAAATATGCTTGAAGAAAATGGAGTACTCATTATTGAGCACGCAGAACAAATAAATCTGTCAGACATAAAAAACTTTAGTCAAGCTAGAAATTACGGAGGTTGTGTTTTTTCATTGTTCGAATAACCGCGCCTTATTGCTTTCCTG
>JAYPBW010000009.1:18132-28461 GCA_038124405.1 Flavobacteriaceae bacterium
TTGTTCCGGTGGCCTGTTGGCAAAGCTCTATCACAGAACACTTGGTTGGATCATTTAAACAACGAGGTTTGGTATTCGCTTTTGAGTGAGTGCTTACAGTTGGTTGAGTTTTTGCGAAATTGGTTGTTGATTTATTGTTCTTTGAAGGCACATCCAGGTTATTGATCCTATTTATTTCGCTCTCAATTAATTTTAATTCTTCTTGAGCACGCAGTCGGAATGAACTTTTCTGCAATTGTATGTCTGCAAGAACCTGTCTCAATTTGGCTTCTGCTTGTTCGCGAGAGATTATCGCGGAGTTTGCTTTCCCCAGGCTTGCCTCCTCCTCACGTTGGAGTGCAAGCAAGCGTGTTGCGGATGCGAGGCCCGACTTCACCAAAGGTTCAATGGTTTCGATTTCTTTTTGAAGCCCTTTTTGGAGCATTTGTAACAGTAAAATAACCCGATGCCCAATGCACAAACTTCATAAACCAGCCTCCAATGTCGTTTCCTTTTAAAAATTCGCGTTGATATAGATAACCCCAAAACGCACCACCCAAATGAGCAATATGGCCACCAGCGTTCGAAGTTGGGATTTGCACCACATCTAAGAAAATAAACAGTAAGGCAATGTACTTTAACGGAACGGAAAACATAAAAATCCGAATGGGAGAATTAGGCATGTAAGACGCCATAAAAACCAAAACAGCCATTACGCCTGCCGAACTCCCAATCAGTGACGAGGATGTAGACTGAAACGCTGGAAAGAAATTGTAGGAAAGCATGTAAATCACACCTCCCGCAATCACGCCCACAAAAAAGGTGTTAAGTAACAATTCTGGTTTAAACAGATTTAAAAGCAATCCACCGGCGATATACAGAAGCAGCATGTTCCAAAAAATATGTCCCAAAGAGCCATGAAAAAATCCATAGGTAACAAGGGTCCACGGTCTTAAAAAAGTAGTGTCGGTGTTGGCTGATAGCTCAAAAAAAGCAAGCCAATTAGTAATAGAGCTATTAAAAAGAAATAAAAATGTGCGCAAAAATAAAGGCACTACAAAAAGCACAACCATAATTGCAATGAGCTTTTCTAGAACATTAAGCCTTGCGTATCTATTACGTATGTTTTGCCAAAAACTCATGAATCCCAACGATTTTGATTAAAATGATTTCGTTTCCAATACCACATTATCAAAAAGCCCGTAATGGCACCGCCCACATGAGCGAAATGCGCTATTGGACCCATGGAATAGGATGAAAAACCAAAGAATAAATCCATCAATAAAATTAAAGGAACAAAATATTTTGCTTTAATTGGGATAGGTAGAAAAATTAGCATCAACTCTGCATTTGGAAACAAAAAAGCAAAAGCAACCAAAACACCATACAGTGCTCCGGAAGCGCCAACCATGGTTACATTAAACAGCGATTGGCTTTGCTGCAACTAATTATAAATCTCTGCAAGAGGATATCCTTGGGCTACCAAGTCATCTACCCAACCTTGGATTTGAAGGTGATACACAAGAAGCTGTAAGGCTGCAGCACCCAAACCAGCAGAAAGATAGAAAAACAAAAATTTGTTCTTTCCCCACATTTGTGCCAAAGGCGACCCAAACATCCATAAGCCAAACATATTGAATAAAATGTGAGAAATACTTCCGTGCATAAACATATGCGTTATAAACTGCCATACCCCGAACAGATCGTTTTTGGGGTAATGAAGTGCCAAAACATCATAAGACAATGCACCAACAAGCTGACTTCCAACAAAAATCAGCACATTAATTACAATTAGTTGCTTAACAACTTCAGGTATATTTCTCATGGTGTAAAAAAGCTATCTATTTCAGTTGATGAAATAAGTTTAAATGTACGTTTCCCATCTGGTGTACGATCTGGTTCTTTACATGCTAATAGTTTGTGTATCAATTCTATTTGCTCATGAGCAACCATATTGCGGCCAACAGGAATACTGCTCTGTTTGGCTAACGTTTTTGCCATAACATCGCGTTGAGAAAAGGCATGAACCGTGCCAGCCATGGTCTGTGTCACCCATTGTTCCAAAAAATGAGGAATATCATCTACAGAAAACACTTCGGGAATTGCAGAAAATAATATGGAATCTTCATTAATTTCATGAATTCCAAAACCCATATCAACCACTAATTGCACATGTGCTTTTAATGTTGCTATACTCGGTGAATCGAGCGTAATAACTAGTGGCACGGATAAAGTTTGTGAGACTAGTGTTTCGGACTCCCAAGAACGCATATATTCTTCGTATAATACTCGTTCGTGAGCTCTATTTTGGTGCACTAGTAACATTCCATTTTTATGAGGAGCAATAATGAATTTTTGCCGCCATTGCATAGAGGTCGCAATGCTTTTTGCACTGATTTCTATTAAAGGTTTTGATATGGGATCGGATGCAATATCATCGAAAATAATTTGTTTTGAATTTGTTGTTGATTTAAACTCACTTGCAAATGGATTGAAATCAGGATTTACAGAAATTCTTGGGGTTACTGGTGCAGCTTTATGCTGTGCATAAGAAGTATCTAGTGAATTGTCTTTGGAAAAATCCAATACAGGCGAAATACTGAACTGCCCTAAACTGTGTTTAATTGCAGCGCGGAGAACAGCGTAAAGTGCATGTTCATCTTCAAACTTAACCTCAGTTTTGGTAGGATGAATATTTATATCTAGCTGGTCAGGAGGTACAGTGAGAAACAAAAAATAGCCTGGCTGATAAGTTTGAGAAAGTAATCCTTCGAAGGCTGAGATCACAGCGTGGTGCAAGTATCCGCTTTTGATAAACCTATTGTTCACAAAAAAAAATTGTTGATGTCTAGACTTCTTTGCAAAATTTGGTTTTAGAACAAACCCCGTAATTTGTACAAGCTCTGTTGCTTCTTCAACAGGAACGAGTCTTTCATCAAATTTAGAACCAAATATGTGTACTATTCGTTGTCGAGGAGTAGTTGGAGGTAATTGGAACACCTCTGTGCCGTTATGCAAAAGCTCAAAATGGATCTCGTGATGTACGAGTGCTACGCGATGAAATTCATCTGTGATGTGGCGAAACTCTACTTGTGGTGATTTAAGAAAATTGCGTCTAGCAGGAATATTAAAAAATAAGTTTTTTACCGTAACCGAAGTTCCGTTAGCTGCTGTGGTACGTTGCTGCTGAATTACCTCTGAGCCTTCAATATCAATGCGTACGCCTAGCTCATCAGCTTTTGTTTTGGTAACAAGTTGCACCTGCGCTACAGCAGCAATACTTGCCATAGCCTCTCCTCTAAACCCTTTTGTGTTGAGGTTAAATAGATCATCTGCTTTTTGAATTTTTGAAGTAGCGTGGCGCTCAAAGCACATTCTAGCATCGGTTTCACTCATCCCCTTACCATTATCAACTACCTGAATATGAGCCTTTCCAGCTTCCTTAACAACCAGAGAAATACGTGTGGCACTAGCATCGATAGCATTTTCCAACAACTCTTTAACAACTGAGGCTGGGCGTTGGACAACCTCGCCAGCAGCTATTTGATTGGCTACATGGTCGGGAAGTAATCGGATTATATCACTCATAGAAGCTAAAAGATAGATAAATCAAATTCTAAAACGTATAAAGCAGCTAGAAACAACGAAATAATGATAACTATTAAACGAAAAGAAACCCCTCTGTTTTTTCGGTTTCGACTCATTTCTCGGGCGTCTCGCCAATGCGCGCCAAAGTCGTTGGCATTTGGAGTATCCCGAAATTGCTCAAACGTTGAGCCAAATGCATATGGATTTGCAGATTTTTTACCCTTATAATAACGAGGTGTATAATTGAAACGACGGCTTTTTCGCTGTTTTAAAAATGATAAACGCACTATAATATTATGAATATCAAATGTACAAAAAGCAAAGGAATGCCCACAATAGCTATCTTTGTTTTATGATAAGCAAACAACTGCAAAATTTGGAGCATTGGCTTGAAAAGCCATCAGAGGTCGTAATCATTCCACATAAAAATCCTGACGGAGATGCTATTGGTAGTTGTTTAGCTTGGCAAAATATCTTGCAACAACTGGGACACACTGCCGTAGTATTATCCCCGAACTCGTACCCTAGCTTTTTACATTGGCTTCCAGGACATGATCGAGTTGTTATTTATGAAGAAAGGCCAGAAGTAGGAAACAAGCTAGTAAGGGGCGCCGATTTTATTTTCACTCTCGACTTTAACACACTCAAAAGAATTGATGTTCTTGGAGAGAAAGTTGCCAAAAGCAAGGCGAAAAAAATCATGATTGATCACCATCAAGAACCTGAAGATTACGCTGACATCATGTTCTCTGAACCCAAAATTGGATCAACCTGTGAGTTAGTATATCAAATAATTGAAGGTTTAAACAAATTAGAATACATAAACAAAGAGGTGGCAACTTGTTTGTATTCGGGCATTTTAACAGATACTGGATCGTTTCGATTTCCAAGTGTAACTGCATATACACATAAAGCAGTTGCAGTTTTAATAGAGCGAGGTGCAAATCACAGTGCGATTCACGAAAAAATTAAAGACAGTGCAAGACCAGACCGTTTAAAACTTCTTGGCATAGCCCTGAGAAACATGGTGTTTGTTTCTAAACATGATGTAGTTTACATAACATTAAGCCAAGAAGAACTCGATATGTGTAACTATCAAAAAGGAGATACCGAAGGGTTTGTTAATTACGGCCTTTCCGTTTCTGGTATAAAAATGGCTGTCATTATGATTGAACATAAAAAAGAAAACATAATTAAAATATCTTTTAGAAGTAAAGGCGATTTAGCAGTGAATACATTTGCTAAAACCTACTTTGAAGGTGGTGGTCATTTAAATGCAGCCGGCGGAAAATCTGAAAAGAATTTAGCAGACACCGAAGACTATTTTATAAAGGTGTTAGATTCCTTTTTTTCATAGACACTGACTGTCTTAAATTTTTGTACATTTCAATTCTCAAACTAAGTTATGATTAAACAAACTATTTATGTTATTGCTGGCCTAATGCTAGCCGTGGGTTGCTCTACTTCAAAAAATGGACTAGACAAGGGACTTTATGCAGATATTGAAACAAACAAAGGGAGTATTCTAATTAAGCTTACTTACGACAAAACACCAAATACAGTAGCGAATTTTGTTTCGCTAGCAGAAGGAACCAACAATCAGGTCGACAGCCTGTACAAAGGAAAAGCATATTATGACGGTATTGTTTTTCATAGGGTTATTGCTGATTTTATGATTCAAGGTGGTGATCCCACTGGAAGCGGACAAGGCGGACCTGGATACAAGTTTGAAGATGAATTTGTAGATGAGCTTAAACATGACGGTCCCGGGGTACTTTCTATGGCTAACGCAGGACCAAATACTAATGGAAGTCAGTTTTTTATTACACACAAAGAAACTGCTTGGCTTGATGGTAAACATAGTGTTTTTGGAAGAGTGGTTACCGGACAAGAAGTCGTAGATTCCATTCAGCAAAATGACACAATTCTATCTATTAACATCATTAGAAAAGGTAGTGAAGCAAAAAAATTTAAAGCAGATAAGGTTTTTGACGACTATTTTGAAGGAATTGAAGATCGTAAAGCTGCTAAAGTTGCTAGACTCGCTAAGGTCAGAGCTGAAAAAGCGGCTTCCTTAAAATCACTCAAAGAAAAAGCAACTATTACCGAAACCGGATTATCTTATGTGGTAACGTCTAAATCCAATGGAAAGCAAGTGGTTCCTGGTGTAACTGCGCTAACACATTACGCAGTATATTTTGAAGATGGAACATTATTAGATACCTCAATTGCAGCAGTAGCAAAAACATATGACCAATACGACCCGCGTAGAGATAGCGGTGGTGGATACAGCCCTATAGAGGCACGTGTTGATCCAGAAGTATCTTTAATAGCTGGTTTCAAAGAAGGATTATCATTGCTGAAAGAAGGAGAAAAAGCTACGCTTTACCTTCCGGCAGATCTCGCCTATGGTGAAGGAAATTCAGTTATTCCACCAAATGCAACACTCATTTTTGAGGTTGAAATTGTGGAAGTTAAAAATGAATGAAGCGCCTGAGGAATAATTGGGTTTTACTTGGTTTTGTACTTTTTGGTGCTAGTTTAACTTTTGCTCCAAACAAAACTACTTGGGTAGCGCATTACTACAATATACATGTGTATCCATATATTTCGCTTGTTAATCAAGGGTTGTGGTCGTGGATTCCTTTTTCAATTGGAGACATTGGATATGTACTGCTATTATTTCTCTTTTTTAGATATATAAAACGTCTTAAAACCAAAAAATACATCTTCGTGTATGTGCATTCAATGGGGTTGCTTATAGTGCTGTTTTATGTATTATGGGGGCTTCACTACTTTAAAACACCCTTGCGTGTAGAACGGCAGCTTTCAGATACCATTTCAGTAGAACAACTAACTGCTACCACTTCATTTTATGCAAATAAAGTTCGTGAATTGCACGAAGAACTCAGTCCATTAAGCACCGAAAAAGTGACCCTTGATACAGATCGTTCAACATTACTTCTATATGCCACAAAAACAATGAAGGCATATGAAGGGCGACCACCAAATATAAACGGAAAAGCAAAAGCAACACTATTTCCTACGCTGCTGAGTTATATGGGATTTGGTGGATATGCCAATCCCTTCACGCATGAAGCACAAGTTAATACGCTACAACCAAAACTTCGAATACTTACTACAGGATGTCACGAAATTGCACATCAGTGGGGATATGCTGCAGAGGATGAAGCAAATTACATAGCCATAAAAGCAAGCACCTCATCCTCAGAAAAATGGGTGTCCTATGCGGGTAATTTATTGGCGTTTCAGCATCTTATAAACTCGCTACATTTGCATAACAAATCTGAAGCTTCGCATATTATTGAAAAGGTCCCAAAAGGTGTTTTAGAAAATATTAAAGAAATTCAATTCTTTTGGAAGCGATATCAAAATCCGTTTGAACAACTCTTTGAGAAAGGATATGACAGTTATTTAAAAGCAAACCACCAGCAAGCGGGGATAAAAAGCTACTCGTTGGTGGTTGACCTTTTGGTTGATGACTTCAATATGCAACATCCGAAGTCAAAATCCTAATATGCTATTCTAAAATTTTTGGTGCCCCAGCGGCCTCTGCAATTGCAATTGTTGCATCAACTGTTTTTGTCAATGCGTCAACCTCAACAGATAGTCTAGCAGCCATCACTTCTGCCATTTCATAACTTTCCATGTGCATTTTTGTTGGGCCATAGGTATTGGAAAAAAAACCACGAGATGCAATTGACAATCTACTAGAAAGTGTAGGATAATCTTTCTCTCCAACCTCTTGCCTAGCAGCACTTCCTTGAATTTGTTTTTCAAGCGAAACCTGTTTTTGTGTTAAATCATACACGGTTTGGTGTAGTAATTTATGTTGTTTCTGCAAATAAGGCAGGCTATTCGAAAGTGTTTTTATTTTCTTTTTAATTGTATCAAACTTTTTGTTCATGCCCGTAACGCGAGCAAATAATGCATTCAATTTTTTCGCATAATCGTCATGAGTGTTAGCAGTTGGGTTTTCCAAAACATTTTGACGAATCCGAACCACTTCAAATGCTTCTTTTCCAGAAAGTTCAGTCATTACACCTTGATGATTTTTAAATAACTGTACCTGATACGTACCTGCAGGTACATTCATGCGTACACCTCTGCCGTTACCTCTGCTCCTATCTATATCTAGCGTAGATGCCATGGCCCGACGTAAATCCCATGTAGTACGATGAATACCTTTGGTGTACGAATCTGATATTTCGGCTAAAACTGTACCGGCGTTATCTGTAATTCGAAGTATAGCTTTAGGTTTTATTTCTGAATTTTCAGCATCTAATGCATCCCAACCTGGAAATGGAATGTTCTGATTTGAATCCATTTTTTTCTCTGCACTTTTACGAATCGCTTTTGATGTTTTTATATCCTCAGAAATGTAATAAGTGAACTGAGCACCATATGGAGGATTATCAGCGGTGTAGAACGATGCGCCTTGGCTAGAAGTTCCACCTCTAATTTGGGTGTATTGTAATGCCTTTTTTACAGGGAATAAGTGAGCTCCTTGCGCAAGTTTTTCTTCTGTTATTTGACGAAGCGGACTGTAATCGTCTAGAATATAAAAACTACGGCCAAATGTTGCAATAACAAGGTCATTTTCTCTTTTTTGAATGGCTAAATCTCGGACTGCAATTGTAGGCAATCCTTTGCTAAACTTGTGCCATTTACCCCCTTGATTTAAACTGATGTAAACGCCATACTCAGTAGCTAAAAACATTAAGTTTGGATTTACGTGGTCTTGGACAATACGCCATACAAGGGTACCTTCGGGTATTCCATCAGAAATAGACTCCCATGTTTTTCCACCATTTGTGGTTTTATATAGGTATGGGCTGTAATCGCCAAACTTATGATTGTCTAAAGCCACGTAGGCTACATTAGCATCCACAAAATCTGCTTTGATATCATTTACAAAAGCAGTTGCAGGAACACCTGGTAATTTGTCTACAGTTTGGCTCGTCCAAGACGAACCTCCGTCTTTTGTAGTGTGTAGTAAACCATCGTCAGAGCCTGCATAAAGTACAGCTTCATCAACAACTGATTCTGCTAAAGACGTTAACGTATTGTAGGTTGACATCGCATACACATCCCATGCAGCATCCCAACTTTGTTGACGTCCCATAATAGGAAGTGATAAACGCTCTTCATTTTTGGTTAAATCTGATGATATTGGAGTCCAACTATCGCCCCTATCTTCGGATTTCCATACGCGCTGCGAGGCAAAATACAAGCGTTTAGAATCGTGCTGGCTTACTAGTATGGGTGCATCCCAATTAAAGCGCTCATAAGCTTCATTTAAACCGTTTTGAGGTCGTATATAGACCGCTTCGCCTGTAGTACGATCTACACGATGAAGGTTACCTTGTTGGGATTGTGCATAGACAATATCTGGATTTCCAGGTTCAGTTGCGGGTTGATGCCCATCGCCGCCTAAAAGAACAAACCAGTCTGCGTTACTTATACCGTTGGTTTTAAATGTTCTAGAAGGACCACCTTGCGTATTGTTATCTTGAGTGCCACCAAAAATATTGTAAAATGGATATGCATCATCAACAGCTAATTTATAAAATTGAGTGAGTGGTAAATTATTAACAAACTTCCAGTTTTTGGTGTCGTCAAATGTTTCATATATACCACCATCGGTTCCAACTAAAATATAGTTGGGATCGCTAGATTTGAACACCATAGCATGGTTGTCTGAATGCTTACTTGCTTCGTTCATGGTATAGAAGTCTTTACCACCATTATCAGATGCTAGTACACGAACATTCATCAAATAAATTCGATCAAAATGATGTGGTGATGCAACCAACTCTTGGTAATAGTGGGGTCCTGTACCACCCGAAACTGTATCGGACATTTTTGACCAACTTTCACCGCTATTTGATGAGCGATAAACCGCGCCTTTTCTTCGTTCTAGTTCTATGGCGGCATACAACACATCGGGATTTATGGGGGAAATTGCTAAACCAATTTTACCCATATCTGCTGAAGGCAATCCTGTTTTTAACTTGCGCCAAGTGTCACCACCATCTTCAGATTTGTACAAAGCAGTTCCTGGACCACCACCCATGTAAGCTGCAACATTGCGGTGACGTTGCCAACTTGCAGCATATAATACATCAGGGTTTCTTGGGTCAATAACCAAATCTGTTACACCTGTCCAAGAATCTAGATCCATGGTTTGTCTCCAAGTGGTGCCACCATCAGTGGATTTGTATAAACCACGTTCTCCACCCGAGCTCCAAAGTGGACCTTGTGAAGCTACCCAAAGCGTATTGGAATCGGTTGGATGTACAATGATTTTGGAAATATGCTCCGATTTTTTCAATCCCTTGTTTTTCCATGTTTTACCGCCATCGCGACTTAAGTAAACACCATGACCAATACCAACATGTCTACCACCCACGTTTTCTCCAGTCCCTAACCAAACGGTTTGTGAATTACTAGGATCCAATGTGATAGCCCCTGTAGAATAAAAAGGTTGATTATCGGCTATTGGTGACCAAGTGGTACCTGAGTTGGTAGTTTTCCATACTCCACCAGAACCAACGGCTACATACCAAATGTTTTCGTTGTTAGGATCAATAGCAATATCTGCAATACGACCAGACATAAAAGCAGGTCCAATGCTGCGGAAGCTAAAACCATTTAAAGCAGTCTTTACAGGGTCATTCTTTTGATCTTTCTCTTGAGCGGATAATGATAATACTGTGAAAAGTGCCACAATACTCAGCA
>JAYPBW010000009.1:28471-34523 GCA_038124405.1 Flavobacteriaceae bacterium
TTTTTATAGTCAATAAATCTACTAATTTTTTTTATTAAAAAGAGGGATGTTTCATGACAAACCAATGTGTATTTTTGCTTCATGCGAAGAAAAAAACCAATTCCTCCAATTGAAAAACTTACTATTGATGGAATCGCCAAAAAAGGTAAGGGTGTTGGGCGCACTTCAGAAGGGCAAGTGGTGTTTGTAAAAGGAGCGATCCCGGGAGATGTTATAGGTGTAACCGTCCAAAAAAAGAGAAGAAGACACCTCGAAGGTAGTATTAGTGCTATTTACAAGAGTAGCTCAGACAGAGTTGAAGCAAAATGTACGCATTTCGGTGTTTGTGGAGGGTGTTCATGGCAGCATATGCGATACGAGGCACAATTAAGACACAAACAAAAAGAAGTTGAAGACGCACTTCAGCGTATTGGAGGAATTAAGATTCAAAAAATAGCTCCCATTATTGGCTGTACAAATACTTTTGGGTATCGTAACAAAATGGAATTTAGTTTTTCAGCTAAGCGGTGGTTAACAACTGATGAGATAAACGGAGATGTGCCGATTAATGACCGCACCGCTTTAGGGTTTCACATTCCAGGTATGTGGGATAAAATTATTGATATCGAGTACTGCCACATTCAGCCTGAACTTCCAAATGCTATTCGCAATGAAATAAAAGCCTATGCCCGGAAGCAAAAACTATCATTTTTTGATGCAAGAGCCAAAGAAGGGTTACTGAGATCTTTAATGCTTAGAACAACATCTGCTGGCGAAATTATGGTAGTGATTCAGTTTTTTTATGAAGACAAATATATACGTGAGGCGCTTTTAAACCATCTAATAGAGGTATTCCCAGAAATAAACTCATTGCAATACATTATAAACGAAAAGGCGAATGATAGCATTTATGATCAAGAAATTCATCACTACTATGGAAATTCATTTATAACGGAACACATGGGGAAATTGGCATTTCAAATAACTCCTAAATCATTTTACCAAACAAACCCAAAACAAGCTGAGGTATTATACGCCAAAGCAACGGCATTGGCTGAACTAAAAGAGACAGATACAGTTTATGATTTGTATACAGGACTTGGTACCATTGCACAGTATATTGCTAATCAATGTAAAAAAGTGATTGGAATCGAATCAGTTCCAGAAGCTATTAAAGCAGCTTTAGAAAATGCAAAACGAAATGGAATTGAAAATACTGCATTTGAAGTGGGAGACATGAGGAAGGTTTTTACAAACGATTTTATAGAAAGGCATGGAAAAGCAGATGTGATTATCGTAGATCCGCCACGAGATGGAATGCATAAAAATGTTATTAATCAATTACTTGAAGTTAAATCATCTAAAATACTGTATATCAGTTGTAATCCATCGACACAAGCACGTGATCTAGAATTACTAAATACAACATATGAGCCAGTAATTAGCCAAGCAGTCGATATGTTTCCACATACACAACACGTAGAAAATATTGTACTTTTGAAATTAAGAAAATGAAACGATATGTATACATAACGGCAATATTTATGTGCACTCTTTGGAGTTGTGAACCCGATGATATTTGCATAGAAAACACTCCTGGCACGCCAAAAATGATAGTAGTATTTTACGACCATTCACAACCTGAAATTAAAAAGGAAGTTAGTGATTTACAGATTATTGGATTAAATCAAGAGACTGCGTTTTATGTAGGAACTTCAGATTCTGTTTCCATTCCTTTAAAAACGAAAGAGCTTACATCAACCTATACTTTTAAAAAAGTTGAAAATACTTTGACTCATGAAGAATCCTGGGCCTTTGAATACAATACTCATGATGTATTTATTAGTAGAGCTTGTGGATACAAAAAACTATTTTCAAATCTAAAATCAGAACGATTAAATTCAATGGTTTGGATAAAAGATTTGGAAATTATAAATGACTCAATTTCAGACGTTAACACAACTCATGTTAAAATATATCATTAAATATTCGACATTACTGATTTGTACTCTTATTTGGGGTCAAAATGCATCTAAAATTGACTCCATTTCAAATGAAATTCGTTATGGGATTCGTTTGGGTATGGATATGAGTAAACCCATTCGAATGCTCATTGAGCCTGACTATAAAGGACTTGAACTCGTAGCAGACTACAGACTCACAAAAGACCTATATATTGCTGGTGAGCTTGGAAATGAAACAAAGGTTGTGAACAAAGATGCGATGCATTTTAAGACTACTGGAACTTACCTAAAGCTGGGGCTTGACTATAATGTATTTAATAATTGGGAGGGCATGGACAATCTAATTATTGTCGGATTCCGCTATGGTTTTAGCCAACACGAGCAAAACTTACTAGGATACACCATCCGCAATATGGATGACTATTGGAATCAGAACAATGATGCGCTTCTTTCAAGCCCTCAAAACTTCAGTGGCTTAAACGGGCATTGGATTGAATTGCAAATTGGCATAAAAGCAGAATTACTTCGTAATCTTTATATGGGTATTAGCATACAAATGCATAGATTACTAGCAGATAAAGACCCTGAAAACTTTGAAAATCTATTTATTCCTGGCTTTAACAAGGTATTAACCGATAATCCGTATGGCGCGGGATTAAATTACACCATCAGTTACCAACTCCCCATATTTAAGAAGTAATTACATCTTTTTAGGATCTTTTTTCCAAGGATATTTCACCCAAATATCTTCGCCCTTGGCTATAAACTTTGGTGATGCAAAGCTTGCCAATACCGCAGAACCCAAAAGCAATGGTAAATAAGGAAGGGGCAATAACACTCCTATACCAATCCGAAAAAAGACAAAAAGAAAACCAAAGGTTAGAAGATTTAACACTAATGTTTTTGATTTTGCACTCATGATGTTTTCTTTAGTTTATGTATTTTCTTCGTTCCGCTGTACAATTCATATTTTACCAACTTACTTTCAAGCTTTCCATTATAAAGCTTTATTTTTCTAGAAGGTCGTAAACCAACAGATTTAATGGCCTCTAAATTTGAAGTGATAAACCAAGCTGTAGTTCCCGAATAATGCTGCTTTAACGTGTCTCCAATTCTTTTATAAAACACATGCATATCAATAGGCAAACGCTCACCATATGGCGGATTAAAAACCACGTGCAATTGGTTTTCTGGTCGCTGTTTTTCAGAAATAAAGAAATCATTTTGTGAAATAGAGATAAATTCAGACAAATTGGCATTTTGTACGTTTTGTTGTGCCTTGCGAACTGCAGAAGGTGCTTTGTCATAACCCACAATCGTGTGGGAAAATTCGCGTGCCTTCTTTAACGACGACTCCTCAATTTTGGTATACAATTCGTTATCCCAATCTAACCATTTTTGGAATGCAAATTCTTTACGGTTCAGGTTTGGAGGAATATTACATGCAATCATGGCAGCCTCTATAAGAACGGTTCCACTTCCACACATGGGGTCCATAAAATCTGTTTCGCCTCTCCACCCAGAAAGCAACAACATTCCTGCAGCTAACACTTCATTTATTGGGGCAATATTAGTAGCTGAACGGTATCCACGCTGATGCAAAGAAGCTCCAGAGCTATCTAATGAAATTTCAACAACTTTATCGGTAACGTAAAGATGGATACTGAGGTCAGGAAAATCTTTATCCACATTTGGACGACTACCTGTTAGCTTACGAAAACGATCTACAAGCCCATCTTTAGCTTTTTGGGCGACAAACATGGAATTGTCAGCAGCTCTAGTCATCACAGTGGCACGAATCGCAAACGTGTGCTCATTGGTCATATACTTCTCCCAGGGAACATCAAGCATCACCTTATAAACATCCTGCACAGACTTGATTGTTTTTTTATGAATTGGCTTTAAAATGCGAAGGGCTGTGCGCAAACATAGGTTTGCCTTGTACATAAATCCTTTGTCACCCACAAAACGCACATTTCGAACACCTGTTTGCACGGACTGCGCTCCCAATTGCTTAAGCTCTGTAGCTAGTATTTCTTCGAAGCCAAAGAGTGTTTTGGCTACCATTGGGAACAAACCCTGCTCATTGTTATTCATGGGGCTAAAATAGTTTAAATTTGCAGGATGATGAATATAAATCCTGCTTGGTATGAAACGTGGTTTGACACCCCTTTCTACCATACACTATACCAAGACAGAAATATTGCAGAAGCAGAGTTTTTTTTGCAAAACCTTATCAAAGCACTTCCTATTTCTAAACACCATAGCATTATGGATATTGCCTGTGGTCGAGGGCGTCACGCTCTTTATTTAGCAGCACAGGGTTTTGATATTACAGGGATAGATTTAAGTCCAAATAGTATTTCATTTGCACAACATCAAGCACAAGAAAAAGGACTAAACAGTTCTTTTTATGTTCACGATATGCGAATAGCTGTACGCAAACCAGTTGACGTAGTGTTAAACTTATTTACAAGCATAGGTTATTTTGAAGACACACATGACAACACAAAAGCCGTTCAAGCATTTTATGATAATTTAAAGCCTGGAGGCGTGACGGTAATTGATTTCTTACATGTGCCATGGGTAAAAAAACACTGGGTTTCTGAAGAGACGGTATCTAAAGGAGATATTATTTTTGCACTACAGCGCAAATTTGAGGACGGTTGGATTCAAAAAAATATTTCATTTGAGCACAAAGGAAAACCACATACCTTTACAGAGAAAGTTCGGGCTCTTGAGCTTATAGATTTTCAACATATATGTAAAGATGTCGGCTTTACTATCAATAATATATTTGGAGATTACAAACTGACTCCTTTTAACACCGAAACTGCTGAACGTCTAATTTTAGTTTTACAAAAATGACTTTTCTTCTTCCTTTTCTTTCTGTTGGGCTAGGAGCGCTACTTGTTTCATTTGGATTAATAAAATCTCAAGTGCGCTTAAAATTATTGCTTGCATTTAGTGGGGCTTATCTGTTAGCAACCACAATAACAGCTTTACTCCCCGAACTGTTTCTAACATCAAATTCAAGTATTAGCTATTGGATTCTTGTAGGAATTGTGGTACAAGTTGTTTTAGAGCACCTATCTAAGGGAGCAGAACACGGTCACTTCCATATAAATAGTTCTTCAAAAATACCTTGGGCGCTTGTCGTTGGACTATCATTGCACGCCTTTATTGAGGGGCTTCCCGTACATCACCACAAGGAGCTTCTTTGGGCTATTGTGGTTCACAAACTACCAATAGCCATGTTACTAACTGCTGCTTTGTGGCGAACGAGACTACATAAAGGAACTCGATTCGCTATTTTGATTGGATTCGCTATCATGACACCACTTGGAAGTTTCCTAAATACAACCGCTGATTTTCTTCAACCTTATGCACCTCACATCACAGCACTAGTAGTTGGTGTAATGCTACATATTTCTACAACTATTCTTTTTGAAAGTGCAGATAATCATAAGTTTAACACCTCAAAAACTATCGTGATATTAATCGGACTTGGACTAGCAGCTGTGCTGCATTAGTCGTCTAACTTTGAATCACTAAAAAGGATTCAATAAATCTATTTGAATTTTTTTTTCCTACATTTGAGTAACAATCAGTTCCCAAATCTGTTCTAAATTAACCAATGCGATAGATCAGCTATGGCTGTTTATTGTAGCACCACTTGTGGGAGCAGCATTGGCAGGAATTGTAGCTAAGCGATTATAAATAAGAGAATCAATATTTACTTACTCAACTATTGAAGTAAATTTCAAAACCAAGTTTCAGTTAAAAAAAAACCCTCTAAGTTTGCTTAGAGGGTTTTAAAAAGAAGGCGACGACATACTCTCCCACCAGTGGCAGTACCATCTGCGCTATTGGGCTTAACTTCTCTGTTCGAGATGGGAAGAGGTGAGCCCCAATGCAATAGTCACCTTAACAGTTTACACGCTACTTCAAAAATGAAGACGTGTATCGCAGATGTTAATAAAAACAAACTGCGCAATACAATCATATTGAGAACTAGATACTAAGCATGTGTAATAACAAAAAAAGAAAAGGTTGTTACGATAGGTTTATGGGTAATTAGTATCACTCGGCTATGACATTACTGCCTT
>JAYPBW010000010.1:0-226 GCA_038124405.1 Flavobacteriaceae bacterium
GTTTATCAACAGACTATAATAATCATTAATCTTAAATTAAATTAAAAGATAAATAGATATGATTAATTAACATGTGGATAAAGCTTTTATGCGTTTAGAAAACTTACCTTTGTTTATATGGGTAAGAAAAAGAAAAGTATATCTATTCAAAAAAACATTCTTGATTTACTAAATCAGTACCCTAATAAATCTTTTACACACAAACAGATAGGTTCACGTTTAGGAA
>JAYPBW010000010.1:236-32436 GCA_038124405.1 Flavobacteriaceae bacterium
TGATCCTAGCGGAAGAAACCATATTATTAAAAACTTAAAAAAACTTACTGATAAAAAACAAATTGAGCAGCAAACAAGAGGTTCTTTTAAAGCAAAACCAAATAAAAATATTCACACCGGAATTCTTGATTTATCAGGAAAAGGAATAGGTTATATAATAACTGATGATTTAGAAGATGATTTACTTGTGGCTTCTAATCATTTTAATAAAGCTTTTAATGGAGATACTGTTACTTTCTACGTTTACCCAGCAAGAGGTAAAAAAAGAAAAGAAGCTAAAATAATTGAAGTAATAGAAAGAAAAAGAACTCAATTTGTTGGAACGCTTCAAAAAAATAATGGAACGCTATTTGTTAGAGTAAGTCCAAAAATAGCACCTGTAGATTTCTTTATTGATGTTCCTCCTAAAATGAAAATTAAAGATGGTGATCGAGTGCTTATAAATTTTACTAAATGGAAAGAAACCAAATCACCACAAGCAACTATTTTAGAAGTTTTAGGTAAAGCAGGTGAAGCAGATACGGAAATACACACCATTCTAGCTGAGTATGGTCTTCCATATAAATTTGATTCACATATTGAAGAGCAAGCAAATAAAATAAAAGTTGAGCTGGATGAAAAAGAAGTTCAAAAAAGAATGGATTTCAGAGATACTCTAACGTTTACAATAGACCCAACAGATGCCAAAGACTTTGATGATGCACTTTCATTTATTAAACTAAACGAAGATTTATTTGAAGTAGGTATTCATATAGCAGATGTTTCACATTACGTAACACCAGGATCTTTATTAGATGACGAAGCTTATCAACGAGCAACATCTGTATATTTAGTAGATAGAGTGGTTCCTATGCTACCCGAACAACTCTCAAATAAAGTTTGTTCCCTCCGTCCAAATGAAGAGAAATTTACTTTTTCCGCTATTTTCACTTTAGATAGGTTCGGCAATATAAGAGATCAAAAATTTGGAAGAACAGTAATAAAATCTAATTATCGTTTTGCTTATCATGAAGCACAATATATTATAGAAACAGAAAAAGGAATCATACCACCAAATATTTCTTTAAGTGGTAAAAAACACACCGCAAGTCCAGATGTTGTTGAAGCGATCTTACAATTAAATAAAACAGCACAACATTTACGTAAAAAAAGAATGCAAAAAGGCGCTATTTCGTTTGATAAAGAAGAAGTGAAATTTAAATTAAACGAAAAAAAACAACCAACAGCGGTTTTTGTAAAAACAAGTAAAGACGCAAATAAACTTATTGAGGAATATATGTTGCTGGCCAACAAAAAAGTTTCTGAGTTCATAAGTAAAAAAGATCCTAAAAAAACATTTGTTTTTCGTGTACATGATGAACCAGATGAGGAAAAACTAGACCAATTAAAAAAAATAACAAGCAGTTTTGGATATTCTTTAAATTTAACTTCACCCGAAAACACAGCGCATTCTATTAACAAACTTCTAAAAGATATTAGAAATAAAAAAGAACAAAACTTAATAGACATGTTAACAATTAGAAGTATGAGTAAAGCCGCTTATACAACAAAAAATAGTGGTCATTACGGTTTAGCTTTTGATTATTATACTCATTTCACTTCACCTATTAGAAGATACCCAGATGTTGTAGCACACCGGTTACTACAGCATTATTTAGATGAAAAAAAATCACCAAAACCAGAATCATATGAAAGCATAATGAAACATTGTTCTGCTATGGAAATTCTTGCAACAAAAGCAGAAAGAGATTCAATAAAATTTATGCAAGTAAAGTTTATGGAAAATTACATAGGGGACCAATTTAATGGTGTGATATCTGGAGTTGTAGAAAGAGGGATTTATGTTGAAATAGAGGGGAATAAATGTGAAGGAATGATTAGACCACAAGAAATAAAAGATGATTTTTATAACTATGATGAAAATAAATATGCTTTTATAGGACAGAGAACAAAAAAAATCTACCAATTAGGAGATCGAGTTTCTGTAGAAATTAAAGCCGCAGACCCAATTAAACGCCATTTAGATTTTAACTTAATAGGCCATGTAGAATAATCCTTATATTTGATAAAAGCTTTCAAATGCGCCTAATTATATTCCTTTTTCTTACCACTACAATTATACACGCACAATCAATTAAACTTGGAAGCTTTAATGAACTAAAAGTGTATGATGGTATTCGGGTTACCATTATTCCTTCAACCTCTGATTCCCTTGTAGTAGAAGGAGAAAACAAAACCTACCTAACACATAAAAATAAAAACGGTTGTTTGGTTCTTCGTATGCAACTCAAAAAAAAATTAAGCGGTTTTAATACAACAGTTGCTCTTTTTAGCTCAACACCAATTAATATTATAGATGTAAATCAGGGGTCTTTTGTCTCGTGTCAACACATAATTTCACAGCAAAGTATTACATTAAAATCTCAAGAAGGCTCAGAAATAAACACGGCACTTTATGTTCAAAAAGTAAACACAAAAGCAGTATCAGGCGGTATTATTAGCATTAAAGGTTCAGCTTTAGTACAATCTCATAAAATCAACACAGGCGGTATTTTGGAAGCATCAACAATAGATTCTGAGCAAGTAGATGTTTCTGTAAAAATGGGAGGATCTGCTGATGTTAACGCAACACAGTTAGCAGAAGCAGAAGTAGCTTTTGGGGGCTCTATCAACATTTATGGAAAACCAAAAAAAATCATAAAAAAGGTTTCTTTTGGCGGTTCTATTTCAGAGAAAACCCAACAATAACACCCCTATATCATGGATGAATTTATAACCGCAATACCATTTTCGCTATTGTTGGTTGCATCTACAGGCCCCGTTTTCTTTATTGTTATAGAAACAAGCATTTCAAAAGGAGTGCGGCGCGCCTTTTGTATAGATGTTGGTGCGGTTTTAGCCGACGTTGTCTTTATTACACTCGCCTCTTTTGGCGCAAAATCACTACAACATAGTTTGAAAACAAATCCAAAATGGTTTCTTCTCGGCGGAGTTGTTTTAGTATTATTTGGATTTATCTCTTTTATACAAAGTAAAAAAAACAAGAAAAAGATAGTTTATCAACCAGGCCAACTTCAAAAAGGGAGTTATCTCTCTTATATAGCAAAAGGGTTTTTATTAAACATAATAAACATTGGGGTTTTTATATTTTGGTTGGGATTGGTAATTGTATTCAGTTCTAAATATGAAATGAACCACACCAAAACCAATACATTCTTAGCATATGTACTGGGGATATACTTAGCTCTAGACGTAGTAAAAATAATATTGGCAAAGCAATTAAAACCACTCCTCACACCTAGAATTCTATACCAACTCAAACAATGGGTTCATGTAATAGTGGTGCTTTTTGGATTGTTTTTTATGTTTCAAGGGGTCTTCCCAGAACAGAAACAAAAACTAGAAACAAAAATAGAAGAACACTTAAAGTAAGAGGCACCGAGCGGATTCGAACCGCTGTACAAGCTTTTGCAGAGCTCTGCCTAGCCACTCGGCCACGGTGCCTGTTGGAGGGCAAAAATACTACTTTTTTACAGACGTTCTTGTGTGAGCTCTATTGAAACAGATTCTACATGCCCACCAATAGGTGGATTTATTTTAGCAACCCTTACTTTAGCCGCAGACACCAAGACACTGGCCTCAAACACACGATCTAAAATACGTTGCCCCACATGTTCTAATAATTTAGAAGGAATAGCCATCTCTTCTTTTATACAAGCGTTCAGGGTAACATAATCTACCGTGTCAACCAGCCTGTCTGAGGCAGCAGAAACCGACAAATCTGCATCAACCCATAAATCAATACGGTAGGCACTACCAATTAGTGTTTCTTCAGGCAAGCACCCGTGGTAGGCATACACTTGAACATTTTCTAAAAATACTTTACCCATAGTGCGCCAAAGATAAAAACTTAAGGTAAGGTGTGCCTCTAAATAATTACCTTTGTGCGAAATAATTTTTCAGATGAGCGAAGCGCCATCCAAACACTTTATTGAGCACATCATTGATGAAGATTTAGCCGGCGGCTTAACTAAATCTTCCCTACGTTTTCGTTTCCCACCCGAACCAAATGGGTATTTGCACATAGGACATGTAAAAGCGATATGTTTAAACTTCGAGCTTGGAAAAACGTATAACGCCCCCGTTAATCTCCGTTTCGACGACACTAATCCAGCTAAAGAGGAGCAACATTTCGTTGACGCCATTCGTAAAGACGTGGCTTGGCTTGGGTACTCTTGGGATAAAGAGTGTTATGCGTCCGATTATTTTAACCAACTATATATATGGGCAGTTCAACTCATAAAAGAAGGCTATGCATATGTTGACCCACAATCCCCAGAAGAAATTGCTTCCCAAAAAGGAACACCAACCACACCAGGTACCGCAAGCCCATATAGAAACACAAGCGTAGATAAAAACCTTAGTTTGTTCGAAGAAATGAAATCTGGAAAACACCCAGAAGGGTCACTTACATTACGGTTTAAAGGCGACATGACGTCTTCCAATATGTTACTTCGCGACCCCATTTTATATCGTATTTTACACAAATCACACCACAGAACCAACAAAGATTGGTGTATTTACCCCATGTATGACTGGGCACACGGACAGTCGGACTACATTGAACAAATCTCCCACTCTCTTTGTACACTAGAATTTAAGCCGCATAGAGACCTTTACGATACTTTTTTAGACAAACTGGTTCATGAAGGGTTACGCCCTAAGCAACGAGAGTTTGCACGCTTAAACCTGAATTACACCATTACAAGCAAGCGCAAACTACAACGCTTGGTTGAAGAAAATAAAGTTGCCGGTTGGGACGATCCGCGCATGCCCACCATTAGTGGGTTGCGCCGCCGTGGCTACACTCCAGCATCATTACGAAAGTTTGCAGAAACGGTTGGTGTTGCCAAGCGTGAAAATGTAATTGACGCATCGTTGTTAGAGTTTTGTGTGAGAGAAGAATTAAATAAAACAGCTACACGCGCTATGGCTGTGTTAAACCCTATCAAAGTGGTAATTACAAATTACCCCGATAGCGAAACAGAAATGCTACCAACCGACAATAACCCAGAAGATGTTAACGCCGGAATAAGGCAAATTCCATTTGGAAAAACACTTTTTATTGAACAAGAAGACTTCAAAGAAGAGGCCAACAGAACGTTTTTTAGATTGAAATTAGGCGGGGAGGTTCGCTTAAAAAGCGCATACATCATTAAGGCGGAGTCAGTTGAGAAAGACCACCAAGGAAATGTCAGTACGGTGTTTTGCTCATACGACCCCAAAAGCTTAAGTGGTAGCGGAACACCTGAAAGCCAGCGCAAAGTAAAAGCAACCATTCACTGGGTTGAAGCATCTAGCACAACAAAAATAGAAGTTCGTGAATATGATCGGCTGTTTAATACATCTAGTCCAGACGAAGACAAAGAAGTAGATTTTATTACTCATGTAAATCCAAACTCGTTCGCCATAAAAACAGCGTTGGCGGAACCAATGCTTGCGAATGCTAGTCCGGGAGATTCTTTTCAATTCCAACGCCAAGGATATTTTGTTTGCGACAAAGACAGTACCGCCAATCGCATTGTTTTTAATAAAACGGTTGGTTTGCGCGATACATGGGCCAAACAACAATCAAAACACGAACCCAAAACGAACCAAACTCAAAGCAACCCAATAGATTTAGTTAGGCGTATTGGTAAAAAGTTCACGAACCTTTCAGTAGAAAAACAAAACGAGGCAAAAAAAGAAATCACAGGAATCGCTCTAAAAATTTCACCACAAGAATTAGAGCCCCTTTTCGGCACAGCTACCAAAAAAACAGGGACTAGATTGGTAACGCTTTTAGTTCTACATGAGCACATTAAAAACGGACAACCCCCAAGCCAAACAGCGCTGGATTTTATCCAAAAAGCACAACAAGACAACAATCAGCTTCTAGCAAAAACAGCACAAAATGTTAAAGCTTAAACTTCAAACACTCTTCTTATTTCTGTCAACCCTTGCCATAGCTCAAACAGACACGGGATCGTGGCTAGTATATAAAAACAAACTTCAAATTAACGAGAAAACAAGTATTGACACCCAATATCAACATAGGAGTTTTGAGTTAGACCTGAAGGAAGATCAGGCGCTTATAACCGCAGGGTTTACACATGCTGTTTCACCCAATATTAGCATCGCTGCAGGGTATCGAAAAATAGCGGCCTTAGATGAAAACGGGGCATATCAAAAAATTTCCTTTTCTACAGCACTGAATAAAGTAAAACTCACCAACTCTTTCTTTTTAGAGGAGCGTTGGTTAGGAGATAATTTTCAGCTTCGCTACCGATTTGGATTAGCAGCAAAAATGCCGCTAAACAGCAAAACAACATTCAGTGTTTCTGAAGAAGTTTTCTTGCAAAACTCTGGCACAAGCTTTAATCAAAACAGAGTAACAGCTCAGTTTTCGAGAAAATTTTCGCCAACATTCCAGTTTAACGCTGGGTTGATGCATTGGCAGTTTCCTAACACAAAGCAGTGGGTGCTTTTAATGTCGCTAACGCACACAATAAGCCTGTAAAAGAGAAGGGTCGTTTACTCTTCACCACCCTTTTCGTTGCGCTTTTTTTTCATAGCCTCACCAATCTGATTGCTCGCCGTAAAAGACGCCACCATGTTGTTTAGCATGTCTGACCCTGCCTGCGGTGAGTTTGGCAACAGGATCAGGTTAGAATTCGTTTCCTCGCCTATAGATTGTAGCGTGTCATAATGTTGCGTAACCACGATTAATGCAGAGGCTTCTTGGGAATTAATCCCAACCTTATTTAGGACCTCAACAGACTCCTCTAAACCACGAGCAATCTCACGCCTTTGATCGGCAATACCCTGGCCCTGAAGTCGTTTTGATTCCGCCTCAGCTTTTGCCTTTTCAACGATTAAAATCCGCGCAGCATCACCCTCGTATTGAGCGGCAATTTTTTCTCTTTCGGCGGCATTTATACGGTTCATCGCTTCTTTCACCTGAAGGTCGGGATCTATATCTGTGACGAGAGTTTTAATAATATCATAACCGTAATTAATCATTGCGTCATTAAGCTCAGACTTAACAGCAATAGCGATATCATCTTTGCGCTCAAAAACATCGTCTAGCCGCATTTTAGGCACTTCTGCCCGCACCACATCAAACACATAAGAAGTAATTTGATCGTGGGGATAATCTAGTTTGTAAAAAGCTTCGTACACCTTGTCCTTAATAACCATATATTGAACAGAGACCTTTAGCTTAACAAAAACATCGTCTTTGGTTTTGGTTTCTACAATTACGTCAAGCTGTTGAATTTTTAAACTTAATCGGCCCGCGATGCGGTCTACAACAGGAATGCGCAGCTGAAGACCTGACTGTCGGATGCTTTGAAATCGACCAAACCGCTCAATTACAGCGGCAGACTGCTGTTTCACTATAAAGATGGCAGAAAACACAAAAACAACAGCAAAAAATCCAAGAAGTATGTTAAATAGAAAATCCATGACAAATAAATTTAGAGATAATTCTAAATATAATAATTTATTAAGGAATACGATCTACCGCTCTTTTAATTCGTTCTATACATGTTTCAGCACCCACTGCTGCGCAAATTTCAAAAACATCTGGACCGCGCAGAGACCCAACAAGAGCAATGCGAAGAGGCGCCATAATCATTCCCAAGCGGATACTTTTTTCAGCTGCCCAGGATTTGACGACATTACTTAAGTCGTCGGCGGTTTTGAACTTTGTTTGCCCAATAAGAATAGAAATGCGGCCTAAGATTTCAGGTGTTTCGTCTTTCCACTGCTTTTTGACTGCGGCCAAATCATATTTTTCAGGGGCGCTAAAAAAGAAGCCTGCCTCTTCCCATAAATCCGAAAGCAATACTAGCCTGTTCTGGACAAGCCCAACCACCGACTTCAGATCAACCCCGTTTTTTTCAACACATCGTTTTGTAAGCTCATCGTTCAATACTCCAATCAAATGGGAAGGCGGCAGTGCCTGTATGTGTTGTTGATTAAACCAATTGCATCGCTCAATATCAAACCTTCCCCCAGCCTTATTTATGTTTTCCAAAGAAAATTTTTTAGACAACTCTTCAAGCGAAAAAATCTCTTTTTTACCACCTGGATTCCATCCTAACAGCGCCAGGTAATTAACGAGTGCGGGTGATAGATAACCAGACTCTTTAAAACCAATCGTTTCGTTGTCCCAATTTAAAGGAAAAACTGGGATTCCAAGTTTTGCCCCATCTCTTTTAGAAAGCTTTCCCTTTCCAGCAGGCTTTAAAATTAAGGGCACATGCGCAAACACAGGTGGGTTCCAGCCAAACGCTTTGTACAACAAAACATGTAAAGCAAGTGAAGGAAGCCACTCTTCACCTCTAATAACATGTGATATTTCCATAAGATGATCATCAACAACATTTGCTAGGTGGTATGTGGGCATTCCATCTTGTTTTACCAAAACTTTGTCGTCTAGTAAAGAGGCATCAACAGCAACATTGCCCCGCACCGCGTCATGAAGTTGTATCACAGGGTCATCGCCCTCACAAAAAGCGTTAAAACGAACTACATAAGGAACACCACTTTTTATAAGTTCTTGGATTTTATCGGCCGATAAAGAAAGACTGTTTTTTAGTGAGTTTCTATTTTTCCAATTGTAAATAAAGGTCTCGCCTCGCTTTTCACACGCCTCACGAAGTTCTGACAACTCTTCTGCACTGTCAAAAGCGAGATATGCTTTGTTTTTCCCCAGAAGAGAACGCATGTTGCTGATATACAGGTCTTTACGCTCACTTTGTCGATAAGGGCCAAAACCACCACCACCCAAAGGGCTTTCGTCAGGACTTATTCCAACCCAATCAAGCGCATCGTGAATATACTTCTCGGCGCTTTCGACATAACGCCTCTGATCGGTGTCCTCTATGCGCAGTATAAAAGCACCCTTGTTCTTCTTTGCAAATAAATAGTTGTATAAAGCCGTGCGAACACCACCTATGTGAAGCGGCCCGGTTGGGCTTGGCGCAAAACGAACACGAACAGACATATTTTCTTTTGGCCAAAGATACAACGCGAATGCCATCAAATACAGGCCTAAATGAATATATTTGTCCCATGCAATCAGATGTCGCTTTTACATACCAAACATCTTTCTCTTTGCCTCACGAAGATCTCTATGCCGAGTGGATAACGCAATGTGCTAAAGCGTTTAGCGCCTCCTCCTTGGTGCTGTCGTATGCTTTTATGAATGATGCAGATTTGCATAAATTAAATGTGCATTTTTTAAAACACGACACGTTCACCGACATTATAACCTTTGATGATACTGTTGGGCTTGATGTTGAGGCAAATATTGCTATTTCTATTGATAGAATAAAAGCAAACGCACAAACGTACGCCACCACATTTCATAACGAACTCTTACGCGTAATGGCTCATGGCTTATTACACTGTTTAGGCTTTAATGATAAAAACAAAGCGGATAAGAAAAAAATGACACAAGCTGAAAATCAATGCATCCAAATGTTCCACGCGGAACACAACACCAACCACCATGTTTCATGACACGTATGACGTTATCGTAGTTGGTGGAGGCCACGCTGGTGCAGAAGCAGCAGCAGCAGCGGCAAATATGGGCAGCAACACACTGTTGATTACAATGAACCTTCAAAACATTGGACAGATGTCCTGTAACCCCGCTATGGGCGGTATCGCAAAAGGTCAAATTGTTAGAGAAATCGATGCGCTTGGCGGCTATAGTGGTATCGTTTCCGATGTTTCCGCCATTCAGTTTAAAATGCTCAACCGCTCTAAGGGACCAGCCATGTGGAGCCCTAGAGTGCAATCCGACCGTATGCTTTTTGCTGCCGAGTGGCGGAAAATGCTCGAAGAAACGGAGCGGTTAGACTTTTATCAAGATATGGTTGTAGACTTGCTTTTCGATGGAGGTGCCATTGCTGGAGTTGTTACTACACTTGGCATAGAAATTAAAGCCAAATCTGTTGTTCTTACTAGTGGAACTTTTCTAAACGGGTTAATTCATATTGGTGAAAAACAATTTGGCGGAGGTCGCGCTGGTGAAAGCGCTTCTTTTGGTATTACAGAGCGCCTTACAGAGCGGGGGTTTGAGTCTGGAAGAATGAAAACGGGCACCCCTCCACGGGTAGACGGACGGTCTTTAGATTACTCAAAAATGACTGAACAGCCTGGCGACGCAAGTCCAGCAACATTTTCGTTTTTAGAGTCTGCCCAACCCCTTTCTAAACAGCGCTCTTGTCATATGACATATACCAGCCCTTTGGTACACGACATATTGCGCGAAGGATTTGATAGGTCTCCCATGTTTAATGGCAGAATAAAAAGTATTGGACCTAGATATTGTCCTTCTGTAGAAGACAAGATTAATAGGTTTTCAGAAAAAGACAGGCATCAAATTTTTGTAGAACCCGAAGGGTGGGACACTGTTGAAGTTTATGTAAATGGCTTTTCCACGTCGTTACCAGAGGAAACACAATTCAAGGCATTACGCGCTGTTGAGGGATTTGAAAATGTAAAGTTTTTCCGTCCCGGATATGCCATTGAATATGATTATTTCCCCCCAACACAACTTACACATTCACTAGAGACAAAGCTGGCTAAGGGTCTTTTCTTTGCCGGCCAGATAAACGGTACCACGGGATATGAAGAGGCTGCTTCGCAGGGACTTATGGCGGGCATAAATGCACACAATTACGTTTTAGGCAAACCCTCTTTTGTGCTTTCTAGAGATGAAGCGTATATAGGGGTGTTGATCGACGATCTAATAACAAAAGGCACAGAAGAGCCCTACAGGATGTTTACTTCTCGCGCTGAATATAGAACGCTACTTAGGCAAGACAATGCAGACGTTAGACTAACGCCAAAATCACACGCTATTGGGTTGGCCACAGATGAACGCCTAAAACGTATGGAGAATCAATCAAAAAAGGCGAATGAAATCATTTCCTTTTTTCAAAAAACAAGCGTTAAGCCAGACCAAATAAATCCAATTCTAGCAAACAAATACTCCTCTCCAGTCAAGCAATCGCTTAAAATGAGCAAGGTGTTGGCACGGCCAAACATTACCGTTGATGATTTTTTTCAGGTTGATGCGTTTGCCTCTTTTGTAAAGGAAAAATCGCCTGAAAAAACAGTTCTTGAACAGGTTGAAATACAAGTTAAGTACGCAGGGTATATCGCAAAAGAAAAAGCGCAGGCAGATAAACTCACACAACTCGACCACGTATCAATACCAAAGGAATTTGATTATGAAAAGGTCAAGTCACTGTCTACAGAAGCGCGTCAGAAATTAAAAAAAATAAAACCCATTACAATAGCTCAAGCATCACGCATCAGCGGTGTTTCTCCAAGCGATGTTTCTGTGCTACTTGTATACATGGGGCGTTAATTGTTCCACGTGAAACCAATTGCTGTATTAGATTATTTAGTTAGCAAAAAACAGTTTTTGTTAAAATACAATGCCGACACAAAGGCGTGGGAAACCACGCCCAAGCCCACACAAAACGAGCTTCACACATACTACCCGAAAGACAAGTACGCTTCTTATGCAAACTCGGCCAAAGGGTTGACCTCTGCGCTTTATTTGTGGGTTAAAAAGCAAAACATCAAAACAAAGATTAGCTGGTTAAATAATCGAGCAACAAAAGGGCCATTAATAGATGTGGGCGCGGGGAATGGCGCTTTTGCACAGGAAGCAAAACAAAACGGTTGGGATGTGTTTGTAACAGAGTTCAATGACCAGGCCCAAAAAAACCTACAGCAGAAGGGCTTTTCTGTGTTAAAAGAACTGCTTTTAGAACACACTTTTTCAGCGATAACACTTTGGCATGTTTTTGAACACCTACCAAACCCCGAGGATCAACTTCAGCAGTACTATGATGCGTTAGTTCCTGGAGGTGTCTTGGTGTTAGCCCTGCCTAATTATAGCTCTTGGGACGCAATTCATTATGGCTCATACTGGGCAGCATACGACGCACCTCGTCATTTATACCATTATAACAAAGAAGCGATATACAAACTTTCATCTCGTGCTGGATTTGAGTTGATAAAAACGCATAATATGTTTTGGGACGCATTTTATATTTGTTTGTTGTCAGAGCGGTATAGAAAATCATTTTTTACGTGGCCACTTGCATTTGCAAAAGGGCTTTATTCAAATCTTGTTGGCTGGCCATACAAAAACACATCTTCCCTAACTTTTATTCTCCAAAAGCCGAAATAAGCGCATTTAAGCACATTTCGCAACCCCTAACACCACAACCCCCCAGCAAAACACTTTTCGCCCTAGGAAAGAACAAATAAGAGGCAAAAAAAATAACAAAAACCTATAAGAAAAAATAAAACTATCAGAAAAAACTATACCTCTTTTTGATGTAACAAACGCGTTAGAGAAAAAGAAAGATCTGAAAAAATCATTTGCGCATTCCCGTTTCGCTCTAAGTGATAGTAGCTTTTTTCAAGCGCATCAATGATTGGTATAATGTTGACTCCGTTTACAAACGGAGCAAATTTATTTAAGTTAAACCCTGTGGAGGAATGAAATAGAGAAAGGCCAAGCAGGCCATAATGATTTAAAAAGGCAGCACGAAAAACAGAAACAGCATACGACAAAAACTGCTTTTGTGTTTCTACCCCATTGGTGGCGATTTCTTGACTCCAATTGGTAAGTTCCAGCACAACCGCTTTGTTTCCCTTTGCCTTAAAAGCTGTTCGCACCCAACGAACAAACCACTGTTCATAAGCGTCTTGATCTTGTTGCTCTTCTAAAGCGCGAACAGCTTTTCCTAAAACACCCCCAGCTTGTGTAGTCATTGCTTCTGCGGCAGCTTGAGATGCGCCACGCGCCACTAAATGCCGTACAATATCAGCCTTTTTAACTTTACCGAAGTGTGTTTTTTGGCACCTCGACCGAATAGTTGACAAAAGTTGATTTTCGTCAGGGCAAACCAATAAGAAAAGCGTTTTTGCAGGGGGCTCTTCAATACTCTTTAATAGTTTATTAGCTGCCGAAGAGGTCATCTTTTCAGCATGCCAAATAATAACACACTTCCAACCCCCTTCAAAAGACGTTAACCCTACTTTTTTAGTAATATCAAGGGCATCTGTTACACCGATAACAGCCTGTTTGTTTTCTATTCCCAAAAACTGAACCCAATCGTATAAGGAGCCGTAAGGCTTTTCTTTGATAAAATCACGCCAAGGAACGCCAAAGTCTGTTGCTGACGGTTTTGATTTTACCTCTGCGGTAGTAGCTGACGGAAACACAAAATGGATGTCAGGATGTACCAGCGCATTTGTTTTGAAAGCAGCAGAGTTATCGGTTGAGCTGCTGTTACATACCACTGCGTTTGCATAAGCCATGGCTACGGCCAGCACACCATTTTCGTCTTCTCCCTCAAATAATTGCGCATGCGGAATACGACTTGAAGACAGGCTGTCATTCAACGCCTTCTTTTGGAAGGCATGCCCAATAATATTATCTAAAAGCATGCCTAAAGATACAAACTGGCGAAGAACTAAAAACAGTATTGCAAACCCAATTGAAATTGTATTTTTGCGCAAACAAAATTAGACATGAACACCTTAGATTCCCTTTCATTTGACCAAGAGCGCGCCTTAGTACGAGTTGACTTCAATGTTCCACTAGACGAAAATGGCAACGTAACTGACGCAACAAGAATTGCCGCGGCCCTTCCAACGATTCAACACATTTTACAACAAGGAGGCAGCTGTGTTCTTGTTTCGCATCTTGGGCGGCCCAAAGGGAATGAAGCATCACTAAGCCTTAGTCAAATAATACCCTCCCTAGAACAACATTTAAAACTCCCTGTACAGTTTTGCACTGAAGTTGTGGGTGAAAAAGCACAGAAACAAGCTGCCGCATTAAAACCAGGGCAAGTATTATTGATGGAAAACTTGCGCTTTCACAAAGAGGAAACAAGCGGCGATAAAGGCTTTTCAGCAGAACTGGCAAAACTAGGAACCGTTTATGTTAATGACGCTTTTGGCACAGCCCACAGAGCGCACGCATCTACAACGATAGTTGCACAGTTTTTTAACAATAAAAAATGTTTTGGGCGTTTGTTGGCAGGAGAAATAGAAGCAATAGACAAAGTAATGTCTTCTGGCGAAAAACCAGTACTTGCTATTTTAGGAGGAGCAAAAGTTTCATCAAAAATTACCATTATTGAAAACATTTTACCAAAAATAGACCACTTAATTATCGGCGGCGGGATGGCATTTACCTTTATTAACGCACAAGGAGGATCTATTGGGAACTCTATTTGTGAAGATGATAAAATGCCGTTAGCGTTGTCTATTTTAGAGCAAGCCAAAAAATTAGGTGTTCAAATCCATTTGCCGGTAGACGTAAGAGCCGGACAGGAATTCTCTAATGAGGCTACTCAGGAAATATTTCCTATAAATGAAATTCCCGACAACTGGGAAGGAATGGATGCGGGGCCGGCATCTGAAAAAAACTTTGATGCAGTGGTAAAACAAGCCAAAACAATTTTATGGAATGGACCGTTAGGTGTTTTTGAATTTCCAAATTTTGCGGCGGGTACAAAAGCGCTTGGGGCCAGCATAGTGAATCAGACCAACAACGGAGCTTTTTCGCTTGTTGGTGGAGGCGACTCCGTGGCAGCGGTAAAACTTTTTGGTTTAGAGGAAAAGGTAAGCTATGTGTCCACGGGAGGCGGCGCCATGCTTGAGAGCTTAGAAGGCAAAACACTTCCTGGCATTGCTGCGATATTGGCGTAATTTTTGTTTATCCTTGTGTATGCATTTACGCCTACTGCTTTGTGTGCTTGTTTTAACGAGCTGTAAACGAAACAACACTCCACTTGTTAGAGCGTCAAGTGGAAACATAAACACCATCTCTGTTGTGATTCCCGATTTGCTTTGGGAAAATGAGGTCGGTGATGCTGTCAGAGCTGCGTTCGCTTACCCAGCAGAGGGGCTGCCACAACAAGAGCCTCTTTTTGATTTGAAGCAAATGCCTCCAGAAGTCTTTACGGGTTTTACCCGCTCAAGCCGTGCAATTCTATGGATAGGTCTTAGTAACGAAACAGTCATAAGAACAGATAAGGACCGTTATGCAACCCCCCAAAACATGGCTGTATTAAGCGCCGAAAATAGCGACGCATTAATAGAGATGATTTTGTCTCAATCATCTACCATTATTAAAACATTCAAAGGCGCCGAAATTAAAGAACGTCAGCGACGAATAGCTAAATCTACTCTTGAGCAAAGCAGCTTAAAAACTCAATTTGGAATAAACATTACAATGCCTTCAGCGTATCGTTTGTTTAAAGAAAAAACAAATGCGGTTTGGTTTCAGCGTGAACTACGCAAAGGGCACGTTAACATATTGGTTTACGCGCTTCCAAAAAGCACACCCTTAGACTGGAACTCCCCCGTAAAAGATGTTATTCGTGTCCGAGACTCTTTTGGGAAAGCATTTGTTCCCGGGCGCCTTGAAGGCGGATATATGATCACAGAAAAGGCCTATGAACCTTATATTTATTACACCAAAATCAATGGAAGAGACGCCATAGAAACACGAGGCACGTGGGAAGTTAAGGGAGACTTTATGGCGGGACCCTTTATTCAGTTTATAATTGACGACAAAAACGAAAACCGATATTTAGCTTTAGAGGGGTTTGTGTTTGCCCCATCAATAGCAAAAAGGGACTACATATTTGAGGCAGAAGCGATTTTTCGCACTCTAAGAAAAGAAGAAATCAATTAGCTTTTCGACTCTTTGTCTTCTTTTTCTTCCTCTTTAGTAGCGTTTTTAAACTCTTTAATACCCGTTCCTAGCCCTTTCATGAGCTCAGGAATTTTCCTGCCCCCAAACAACAATAAAACGACTAACGCAATAACAAGTATTTGAACAGGACTAATAGCAAAAAACATAGTTTGTATTTTTAACAAAGGTAACAAAGAAAATGAATTTAAATAGAAGCACAACGGCAGTACAAACCAACTGCCTATCTTTGTAGCGAATGGACAACAAGAAGAACAAAAAATCAAGCTTTTGGAAGCGGTGGTTAGCCACCTATCGCTTTGTCATTTTTAATGACGAAACGTTTGAAGAGCGCTTTTCTTATAAGCTAAACAGGCTTAATGTTTTCCTTGCAGTAAGCATTTCTGTAGTGTTATTAATTGCCGCAACATTCTTGGTAATCTCACAAACTCAACTTAAGGAGTATATCCCCGGTTATGATTCTTCAGAACTTCGAAGACAAGCCATTTTGAACAATTATCGACTGGATTCTCTTCAACAAACTATTTTGCGCAACCAACGCTATATAACTTCTGTTAACAAAGTATTAAGAGGCGATTTGGACCTACAAGAATTGGAAGCTCAGCGACAATTAGATTCTGTGCAGTTAGACACGACAATTAATAATTTTCCCACTTCAAAAGCCGACTCACTATTGCGGTTAGATGTAGCACAAGACGACAAATACAACGTGTTAGAATCCGCAAGTCAAACGGTTCCTTTTGTGTTGTTTCCCCCAATTACGGGAACCATAAGCCAAGCATACGATCCAAGCGTGGAACATTATGCCGTAGATGTTGTTGTGCCCAGAAACACCCCCGTAAAAGCGGTTGCTGAGGGAAATGTAATTTTCGCTGGATGGACTACTGAAACAGGTTATGTGGTTATCATTGATCACCCGTATAACATCATATCGGTGTATAAGCACAACGCATCACTTAATGTGCGCCAAGGAGACGCTATTGTTACAGGTCAGGTAATTGCAATTGCTGGGAATTCTGGCACCATGACTACGGGGCCGCATTTACATTTTGAACTTTGGAGCGACGGATATGCGCTCAACCCGGAAGAGTTTATTGAATTTGAATGATGAGTATAAAACAACGCATTGCGAAACGCTGGGCAAATAAGAGCGTTAAAAACACTAAAAGGTGGGCAGATTCTCCCATTAAGACCCAACAGAATGTGTTAAAGCAGCTTATTAAAAAAGCAAAAAACACGGCTTTTGGTCGAGACCATGACTTTGAGAACATATCCACTTATTCAGATTTTGCAGCTCGTGTTCCTATTTCTGATTATGAAGGACTCCGCCCCTATGTTGATCGAGTGGTTGCAGGCGAAAGCGATGTGCTCTGGCCAGGAAAACCGCTGTATTTCTCCAAAACATCAGGCACAACTTCTGGGGTTAAATACATTCCCATTTCAAAGGAATCTATGCCCACGCACATTAAGACAGCGCAAAACGCCTTGTTTCATTATATTCATAATTCTGGAGACCCATCTTTTGTTGATGGAAAGATGATTTTTCTACAGGGGAGTCCCATTTTGACCAACACAAACGGCATAGACACAGGACGACTTTCAGGAATTGTGGCACATTATATTCCGTCGTATTTGCAGCGCAACCGTATGCCTTCATGGCAAACCAATTGCATTGAAGACTGGGAACAAAAAGTAGACGCTATTGTTGAGGAAACACATAAAGAGGATATGCGCTTAATCAGCGGTATTCCGCCATGGGTAAAAATGTATTTTGAACGACTGAGCGAAAAAACAGGGAAGTCGATTTCAACGCTTTTCCCCAATTTTTCATTATTTGTTTACGGTGGTGTGAATTATACACCATATCGTGGCGTTTTGGAAGAATTGATGGGAAAAAAAATAGACAGCGTAGAGTTGTATCCAGCTTCTGAGGGGTTTATTGCTTTTCAAGACCAACTACACGAACCCGGAATGTTGCTTCAGCTCAATTCGGGGATTTTTTACGAGTTCATAGAGGCAGATCACATTTTTGACCAAAACCCTACCCGTGTTTCATTGGAAGGCGTACAACTGGGAGTAAATTACGCCATTATTTTAAACACAACCGCAGGTCTTTGGGGGTATAATATTGGCGACACAGTTGAGTTTGTGAGCACAGCTCCGTACAGAATTATTGTTACCGGAAGAATAAAACATTTCATTTCTGCATTTGGAGAACACGTTATTGGCAAAGAGGTAGAGCGGGCAATGCAGGAAACGGTCGCAAGCCATTCGGCACGAGTAGCGGAGTTTACCGTCGCACCTCAAGTTACTCCTAAAGAGGGACTTCCACACCACGAGTGGTGGGTGGCGTTTGACCAATCACCAAAAGATTTGGCTACATTTGCACTGACATTAGACAAAGCAATGCGCAATCAAAACACGTATTATGATGATCTTATTTCGGGCGGAGTATTACAGCCGCTAGTCGTAAAAGCACTGCCAGCTGATGCTTTTGAACAATACATGAAAAGTATTGGCAAGTTGGGAGGCCAAAACAAAACGCCTCGACTTACAAACGACAGAAATATAGCCGAAGCATTAAATTCAGTGTTCCAAAAGAAATAAAACATGTAATCCTTCGTTTAGAAGAAACAAAGCATAAAAAACCTAATTATGAGCTCATCTACACCAAAAAAAAACACGGATAATGAAGAAATAGACCTTGGCGTACTTTTTAACGCTATTGGAAAGGGTATTTCAAATGTTTTTTCTGCCATTGGAAATGCCATTCTATTTGTTTTAAACACCCTCTTTGCCTTTGTTGTTTTTGTACGTAAACGCATCGTCTATTTTGCAATAGCCTGTGCTGTTGGCCTAGTATTTGGAGCGGTATTAGAAATGTGGCTACCCCAAAAATACATTGCTACCGCAACGGTTGAACCACGTTTTGATAGCTCCCGACAGCTATACAGCAACATTTCCTATTTGGATGATCTTGCGTCGCAGCAAGACACCCTCCAACTAGCCTCCTTTTTTGGAATATCTCCCGGTGATGCAGCCACCATTTCATCGTTTGAAATAATCCCTTTTGTGACGGAAACAAGACTGCTTCAAGAGTATAACGATTATGTAGTGGGGTTAGACTCCCTAGTAGCTACAGAAATGACGTTTGGAGATTATGTAAAACATATAGATGACTTTGATCGAAAAATCCATATTATAAAAGTGGTTTCTTCTAAACAAGACATTTTCAAGAGCCTTTTAGATCCTGTTGTACGCTCGGTTGCTGAAGTGTCGTACTTTAAAGACCAACAGGCGACACGATTAGAAAACTTAGAGCTCAGCGATTCTATTACTCAAGTGTCTATTGTTCAAACAGACTCGTTGTTGTCTTTATTTGAAGAAGTAAGAATGGTGGAAGCCAACAAGGAATTCTCAAACGGAACAAACTTATATATGTCTGAGAAGGCAGAGGACAACACTGAAATCTCTCTATTAAACAGAAAAATTACCCTATCAAAAGAACTTGAAGAGATACGCTTAGCAAAGCTAAAAGCGAGAAAAGTAGTTGATGTTATTGCTGCTTTCCCCGAAGTAGGATACTTAGAAACAGGTCTGCTAAAAAACAAAAAAACACAAGGTGTAATGGCTGGTTTTTTATTGATTTGTTTGTTTTACGCAATGGTTCAGCTTGACGCATTTATCGTGTCAAAAAAATAAAGGCTTTATGAAGGTTCTTGTTACAGGCGGCGCTGGATTTATAGGATCGCATGTAGTAAAGCACTTTTTGAAAGATAGGCCCTATCATGTGTTTAATTTGGACAACCTCAGCTATGCAGGAAACCCAAATAATTTGATCGATATAGAGCACAAAGACAACTATACCTTTGTCTATGGCGATATAACAGACACCGCCTTTGTTAACGACCTTTTTTCAAAATACGCCTTCGACTGTGTGATTCATTTGGCGGCGGAGTCTCATGTAGACCGTTCCATTAAAGACCCACTTGTTTTTGCTAAAACAAATATCATGGGTACACTGAATTTGTTGGAAGGGTTTAAAGAAAACCCGGGCCGCTTGTTTTATCACATCAGTACGGATGAGGTGTACGGATCACTTGGAGAAACAGGCCTTTTCACAGAAAAGTCTTCATATCAACCCAACTCTCCGTACTCGGCATCAAAAGCGAGCTCCGATCATTTTGTAAGAGCCTATGGCGAGACCTACGGAATGCCGTATGTAATATCAAATTGTTCAAATAACTATGGACCGAATCAGTTTCCAGAGAAGTTTATTCCTGTGTGTATTCAAGCGATTGTACAAAACCAAAAAATACCCATTTACGGCGACGGAAACTTTACTCGAGATTGGCTTTATGTTGTAGATCATGCCCATGCTATAAAAACCATATTAGAACAAGGAAAAGCGGGCGAAACCTACAACATTGGAGGTCTAAATGAATGGAAAAACATAGATTTGGTTAAGCTGCTTATTTACGAAACAGACAAAGCACTAGGACGACCCAAAGGCACTTCTTTGCCTTTAATTACATTTGTTGAAGATCGTCCAGGTCATGACAAACGTTATGCGATTGATAACACCAAAATCAGACGAGAATTACAGTGGGAACCCAAGCACCGTTTTGAAGAAGGCATTGTAAAAACCATTCAGTGGTATTTGTCAAATCAAAAATGGGTTGAGGCCATACGTGACGGTTCGTATAGAAACAGTACTTTTAAAGGATGAAACCAACATGTTAAAAATAAGGATTACCATACAATGGAATGATTATCTTTTGACACCAAAGGTTACATGTGACCTTTGAAAAAAATAATGACAAACGCATGAAAGGAATCATACTTGCTGGTGGCTCAGGAACACGATTACATCCGATAACCCTATCTGTTAGTAAGCAGTTGATGCCGGTATACGACAAGCCGATGATTTATTATCCGTTGTCAACCTTGATGCAAACGGGCATTCGTGAAATATTAATTATTTCCACGCCACGAGATTTACCTTTATTTGAAAGATTGCTTGGAGATGGCTCTCAACTTGGGTGCGCCTTTTCATACGCCGTTCAGCCTGAGCCCAAAGGATTGGCACAAGCTTTTTTGATTGGCGAGTCGTTTATTGGCAATGATTCGGTTGCGCTTATTTTGGGCGATAATATTTTTTATGGAACAGGCCTTCAAGACAAACTACAGTCTTGTAAAAACCCTATTGGCGGAACCATTTTTGCGTATAATGTCAAAGACCCAGAACGCTATGGTGTAGTAACATTTGACGCAAAAGGAAATGCCATTTCACTGGAGGAAAAACCCAAAAAACCAACATCTAACTATGCCGTGCCAGGCATTTATTTTTACGACAATGAAGTGGCTTCCATTGCTAAACAAATCAAACCGAGCCCAAGAGGCGAGTTGGAAATAACAGACGTAAATAAGGCGTATTTGGAAAAGCAAAAACTTCATGTAAAAGTGCTTGATAGTGGAACAGCTTGGCTAGACACAGGAACCTTTTCTTCTCTTATGCAAGCATCACAGTTTGTTCAGGTGTTGCAAGAACGGCAAGGAGTGCGTATTGGCGCCATAGAGGATGTGGCATGGCAAATGGGGTTCATTAATCAAGAACACTATCAAAAAATAACAACGTCACGAATAAACAATTCGAGTTTAAATTCGTAAGCATGCAGATTGAAAGAACAAAGTTTAATGAGTGTGTGCTGTTAACACCAAAGAGTCATAACGATGCCCGCGGCTACTTTATGGAAACCTATCGTGAATCTTGGATGGAATACCTTGGTTCATACAACGGAGCGTTTGTCCAGGACAACCAATCCTTTTCGCATTACGGGACCATCAGGGGCCTTCACCTGCAAATAGGTGAGGACGCACAGTCTAAATTAGTTCAAGTGGTACACGGCCGCATTTTGGATGTGGTGGTGGACTTAAGGCCCAACTCGCCCACTTACGGCCAACACCTAGCTGTTGAGTTATCATGCGAAAACAACCTTCAGCTATGGATACCAAAAGGGCTTGCGCACGGATTTTCGGTACTTTCTGAATCGGCAACCGTATGCTATAAGTGCGACGCGTATTACAATAAAGAGGCCGAAAAAGGGATTCATCCTTTAGATCAAACCTTTCAGATTGATTGGCGTATTCCCAACGACAAACAGCACATTTCTCCTAAAGACTTGGAACTACCATCATTTAATGCCTACAATTCATGAAAACCGTTTTAGTTACAGGGGCGAATGGGCAGTTGGGTTTAGCGATACAAGCTGCGGCCGTTAATTTTCCCAAACTTCAACTTGTTTTTGCTGGCAAGGAGAAATTAGACATTACCAACGAAAAACAACTCGCCGCTTTTTTTGAAAACAATTCGCTAGACTACTGTATAAATGCAGCGGCTTACACTAACGTTGACAAAGCTGAGGAAGAACCCCAAGCCGCATATTTGTTAAATGAAACAGCGCCACGCCTATTGGCTGAGGCCTGTAAAAAATACAGCGTTTTTTTGGTTCATATTTCTACCGATTATGTGTTTGATGGCACTAAAGGAAGCGCCTACACAACAGGTGACAAACCAAACCCCATAAATGTATACGGCGCATCAAAGCTTGCTGCCGAAAAAGCCATAGCGGCAGTAGGAGGCGACTATTGTATTGTGCGGACGTCGTGGTTATACTCCGAGTATGGCGATAATTTCCAAACTAAAATTTTAGAAAAAGCAAAGACAAACCCAGAATTAGAAGTAGTTAGCGACTTATACGGTACGCCTACCTATGCCCCGAATTTAGTTGTATTTTTGTTAAATAAAATAACTAAATCTGCGTTTGCTTCTAATATGGAACACTTCAGCGACGGAAAGACCATGAGCTGGTATGCGTTGGCGAAGCAAATTGTTGGCGAAAGTATTTACGTGAATAAAGCAGAAGCAAGCGCGCTAAAGCTTATGGCAAAAAGGGCAAAGAATACATCATTAGCATAAGAAGTGAAGAAAATAGCATTAATTACAGGGATTACAGGTCAGGACGGTTCATACTTAGCTGAGTTTTTGATTGAAAAGGGGTATCAAGTCCATGGTATTATTAGGCGATCATCCTCCTTTAATACCGAACGCATAGAACACCTTTATATTGAGGAGCTCATTAGAGACTTGCACTCGCAACGCAAGGTAACGTTACATTATGGTGATATGACGGACTCTACAAATCTTATTCGCCTTATTCAAGAAATTAAACCCGATGAAATCTATAATCTTGCAGCGCAGTCGCATGTAAAAGTTTCATTTGACCTTCCTGAATATACCGCTGAAACGGATGCCGTGGGCACATTACGTTTGTTAGAAGCTGTCCGTATATGTGGGTTAGTTGAAAAAACCAGAATTTACCAAGCCTCAACTTCTGAATTGTATGGAAAGGTTCAGGAAATTCCGCAAACAGAGACGACCCCGTTTTATCCACGCTCCCCATACGGAGTTGCCAAAATCTATGCCTATTGGATTACTAAAAATTATCGAGAATCGTACGGGATGTTTGCGGTTAATGGGATTCTATTTAACCACGAGTCTGAACGTAGAGGCGAAACCTTTGTAACCCGAAAAATTACACTTGCCGCTGCACGAATAGCTGATGGTAAACAAGAAAAACTGTATTTAGGAAATTTAGACTCACGTCGCGATTGGGGCTATGCAAAAGATTATGTGAAGTGCATGTGGTTGATGTTACAACATGACACTCCCGAAGATTTTGTCATTGCTACAGGAATTCAGCATACTGTTCGTGCATTTTGTACGCTTGCTTTTAAGGAAGCGGGCATCACGCTACGCTGGGAAGGCAAAGGGATTGACGAAAAGGGAATTTGTTCAGAGACAGAGCGAATTCTTGTTGAAGTCGATGCTAAGTACCACCGCCCCGCAGAAGTGGAAACATTACTTGGCGATCCAACCAAAGCTAAAGAAGTGTTGGGATGGGACCCAAGCGAAACATCTTTTGAGACGCTTGTGAAAATCATGGTAAAGCACGACTTGGAGTTAGCAAAAGGAGAAAGGACAATTAAAAAAGCACACGACTAAGTGGAAAAATCAGCTAAAATATATGTTGCTGGACACAGAGGCTTGGTGGGAAGCGCATTGTGTAAAACCTTACAAGACAAAGGCTATGATAAAGTAGTGTATCGTACGCACGCCGAGCTAGACCTAACGAATCAAAAAGAAGTTGAAGCATTTTTTGAGCAAGAAAAACCGGAATATGTCTTTTTGGCGGCGGCAAAGGTTGGTGGAATTGTGGCAAATAACACCTACAGGGGGGCATTCATTTACGAAAACACGATGATACAAAACAACGTGATTCATCAAAGTTATGTGCATGGTGTAAAAAAACTGTTATTTTTGGGAAGCACCTGCATATATCCAAAGGAATGTCCGCAACCCATGAAGGAAGAGTATTTGTTAACTGCACCTCTCGAATATACCAACGAGCCCTATGCTATTGCCAAAATAGCGGGTATTAAAATGTGCGAAAGTTACAACTTGCAGTATGGCACGAATTTTATTTCTGTGATGCCCACCAACCTCTACGGACCGAACGACAATTTTGATTTGGAAACCTCTCATGTGTTGCCCGCACTACTTCGTAAAATGATTTTGGGAAAATTTTTGCAACAGCAAGATTTTGATGCCATTCGAAAAGATTTCAAAAAAAGACCTTTAGAAGGTATTGACCACAACGCTTCAGAGGAAAGCATCATTGAAATATTAAAAAAATATGGTGTTTGCCAAACGGCGGATAGTGTTGAGGTAGAAATTTGGGGCTCTGGTAAGCCCAAGCGAGAATTTTTGTATAGCGAAGACATGGCAGATGCCTGTGTACACATTATGGAGCGGGTTGACTTTAAAGACACATATGATAAAAACCATAAGGAAATACGAAACACTCATATCAATATAGGCACAGGACAAGAAATATCCATAAAAGAACTTGCCGAAACCATTAAAGACATTGTTGGGTTTAAAGGAAAGCTTTATTTTAATGCAGCAAAGCCCGACGGGACGATGCGGAAGTTGACGGATACAACAAAGCTTTTTCAAATTCATTGGACCCAAAAGAATGAATTTAAAAAAGGCATTAGAATATTATACAGATTCTTTGATGAATGAAATAAAGGCAATTAACAAATCTCGAAAAACACTACTGATAGAGAACATTGCATCACTCTCTTTATTACAATGGATTAATTACATTGTGCCGCTATTTTTAATACCCTTTTTGGTAAGGTCACTAGGCATAGAACTCTTTGGACTTGTTATGTTCGCTCAATCAGTCTCAACAATCTTTATAACTTTTTCAGATCTCGGATTTTCAATAACGGGGACTCGTAAAATCTCTATTCTAAATGAAGATAAAAAGCAGATTTCAGAGATTTTTTGGAGCATAACAACAATAAAAGTGGCTGCATTGATACTTTTATTTGGCGTTTTACTTTTATTAATTGCATTTGTACCTAAGTTTTCTAAAGAGCCATTATTATTTATTTTTTCTTTCGGAGTTACCATTGGTTCTACTGTTTTTCCTTCTTGGTTTTTTCAAGGTATTCAAAAAATGAAGATAATTACAGTTGTAAATATTACTGCAAAGCTAATTTTCGCTCTCCTTGTTGTAATCTATGTAACTTCGCCAGACGATTATTTATTAGTGCCGTTGTTTAATTCTTCAGGATTTATAATAGCTGGTTTATCGGGACTAATTTATGCAACCCGCCATGTAACGTTTTTAGGACCTAACCTCAAAAACATTAAGACACAAATTAAAGAGACCGCACCCGTTCTGTTGTCATCTATTGCAACAACCCTTTATACTTCTAGTAATATTTTAATTTTAGGGTTTTTAACAAACAACACTATTACAGGCGTATATGCTAGTTTTGAAAAGGTGATTTTGGCACTTAAAGGAGTGTATGGCCCAATTTATCAGGCAATGTTCCCTTGGCTTTCAACGAAAAAGGACATTAATGAATTTATTAAAAAAACAGGGACTTATGTTTTCATAATTGGACTCACAGGCACTTTTTTTTTAATTATTTGTTCAAAGCAAATATTAGAAAGGGTTTTTAGAGATGAACTTATTACTTCATACAACATAGGTTTTCAATTAATCTCTATTGTCATGTTTTTATCTGGGATGAACATGCTGTATAACTTTCTTTTCTTGTCAGCAAAAAAGGAATATATCTTACGCATGAAAATTTTGGCAACTACAAGCCTAATCGGTCTTTCACTATCCATAATCTTAACAATTAGCTTTGGGATTTATGGAACTATAATAGCTGTTGTATTGACAGAGTTAATACTTCTAATATGGGGGTATTTCACATATAAGAAACTAACGGTGTGAAAAATCTTATAGTTGTACAAGTTGTCGCCCCCGACTACAGGGAAAAGTTTTTTGAACACCAACAGAAAAACCTAGGCAATAGCTTTCGCTTGTATTCAGGCGACGTTGATTTTCAAAAGTCAATTAAGTCAGATCATAAAATTCTTAAAACTAAAATAAATAACAAGTTCTTGTTTAAACGCATTCTCTTGTTTCAATTTGGCAGTCATTGGCGAGAGCTCTTTAAAAAAAATATAATTGTAATTGGGCTTAATCCAAGAATAATTTCCAATTGGATTTTTCTTATTCTAAGAAAACCATTGGGGTTAAAAACCTATGTGTGGGGACACGCATGGCCTAGAAAAGGGTCAAACAGCAAGACAGCTAGTATACGGCACCTTATGCAGCGCTTTGCTTCAGGCACTATAACGTACTCAGAAGCACAGAAAAAAGACTTGCTGGTAAAATATCCTAAACTTCGTGTTTTGAGTGCGCCCAATGCATTGTACTCACGGAATGAAATGGGAGGACTTGAACGCCCCATGGATGAGGTAAAAAATATCATATATGTTGGAAGGTTGGTCGCTGCTAAAAAACCACTTTTTTTGGTTAAAGCATTTCACAAGCTTCTTGATCTAGACACGAACCTAATTATTGTGGGACACGGCCCAGAAAGGAAAAAGATTGAGGAATATATTGAAACTTACAACCTTGAATCGAGAATTCAATTAATGGGGCACATAAACGATTTTAATAAGTTAAAGCAGCTTTACGGCACGTCCTTGATTAGTGTTTCTCCCGGCTATGTAGGCCTTTCTATTACACAAAGTTTTGCTTTTGGGGTTCCGATGTTAATTTCTAGAAATGAAAACCATTCTCCTGAAATAGAAGCAGCAAAAGAGAGTAGTAATGCTGTTTTTTTTCAAACGGATAATCAAAATGACTTCTGCTTTAAAGTGGAAGAAATTTTTAAATTTAAAAAAGTGTTTTTTGAAAAAAGAAAAATGATTGCTGATGAATGCAAAAAGCATTACACTATTGAGCAAATGGCCACTTCTTTCTTTCAAATCTTAAAAGAAAATTAAAATGGTATTTTCTGTAATCGTTTTTATAGGAATTGTTTTAACCTGCTTTAAGTCGCCATACAAAGGCCTTATTTTACTATTGAACATAAACATTATAAGGAACCTTCAGTCTATTAGTATTCAAAACCCATGCTTAAAGTGTATTTCTGATCAAGATATTGTTCTTGGCGGGGTGCTGCAAGTATTGGGGCTAACGATCGTTTTCCTTAAAGGGACATTAACCAAAACCCCCAAATATAAACTTGACTTTATTGATATGTTTTTAGGGTTAACTTTTTTGTTGCTTATCGTATCCTCAGGGCTTAGTGAATCTCCAAACGAAGCATTTCTCTATACCGCCAAGTATTTACTTTTGGGAACCCCTTATTTTTTTGTTACAAAAGCATTACTTATAAATTCGAAGGATTTTAATGAAAATTTGACTAAAATGTTAGTTTTTGCAGTCAATGTTTCAGTTGTTTTCGGAATTATTGCTGCACTTGTAGTAATAATTAGCGGCTACGAAGAGCCTTATGCCAAGTACGGAGTAGTGATGCGACTAACGATTCAAGGGGTTCACCCAATTCCTTTTGCACAAGTTGTAGGATTCGGTCTTTTATCAGCTTTATTCCTTATTGTCAATAAAATTAAATTTAAAAAAAGCAGTTTAAAATTGTTGTTTAAATCTGCTTTTTTATTAATTATATTGCTTTTTACAAATACTCGAGGAGTATTCGTAAGCCTTGTTTTTTCTCTAATTGTCGCAGGAGGATTTTACTTAAAAAGACCTAAAATTAACAAGAAAACAACAACAATTGTTATAACTAGTATTTTAAGTTTATTTATTGTAATAATTCTTTTCGTTGATATAAAATCTATATTTGGAAGGTTTTATTCTGACCAACTTGCTTTTCAGTCAATACTTCTACGTTTCGATTCTTTATTTGAAAGCTTTAGAATATTTGAGCAAAACCTTTTTACCGGTATAGGCCCAACAGCTTTTCCAATATATTCAACTTTGCCATACCCCCACAACTTTATCTTAGAGTATATTGTGTTTTTTGGAATTTGGGGCGCAATTCTAATAGTACTACTAGCTATATTTATATTGGAACTTTATATATTAACGGCAAAAAATAAAAAAGACATTTTTTATGTGTTTCTTTTTATAACATTTCTTTTTTATTTTCTAGAAACTCAGGTAAGCTTCACTCTTTGGACTCATAAAGGGGTTTACTTTTCATTAGGACTACTTATGGCATATTATTCTATTAATAAAAGAAGCGTCAAATAGGATGAAAAAGATAATTGATAAATTACTTGCGCTTTTTACATACAGTTTTTCTGCAATAATTTTTATGCCTCCTGCGGTCAAACCATTATTGGTTATTGGCCTTGGGGTAACATCTCTAATTATATTTATTGGCTCAAAGAAACGGATTAAACACAAAACGCTTTTTATCCTATCTTGTGTAGTATTTGCCTTGTATTGCTTAAGCTTAATAGGCTCTAATTATATTGCTGATGGTTTAAAAATGTTGGAAACAAAACTTTCAATGTTTTTTATTCCTTTAATTTTTTTAGTTTTTTTATCTGGAAAAAAGATAAAGACAGTTACTTCCGTCGAAAAGTTTAGCAAGCTTTTTTATTATATAAATACTGTATACTCTGTTGTTTTACTTATTTATTTTACTCAATACAAAAACTCAAAATATCCAAACCTCTACATACCAGGGTTTTTTCAAAGTGCTTCAAGAGACATTCCCTTAATTGGAGAACATCACACGTACATTGGCCTCATGCTCGCCACATCCATTCTTCTTTTATTTAGCTTTAAGAAAAAAACAGATTTTTTTAAACCCGCTTTTTCTACCCTATGCTTAGCGCCTATGGGAATCTTAATTTGGCTACTACAGCCCAGATCAATTATTTTAGGACTATTCATTGCACTATTGATGCTATTCTGGACTGCTATTAAAAAAAATTTCATAGTTATTACTGCTAGTATTCTTACAAGTGGTTTTATTATTCTAGCACTGACTCCTGAAAAAAACAATCGTTTTTTAGAAATCAAAAACTTATTTGACTATAGCCAGTTTAATTCCGCAAGCCAACGATTAATTATATTAAAGTGTACAGTTGCTCAAATAAAACAAAACCCATTTATAGGGTTGGGAATTGGAGCTACCAACAGGGTCATTGGAGATTGTTTCAATAAAAAGACAAATAATTTTGATCGGAAAGCGATTAACACTCACAATCAATATCTTGAGTTATGGATTAGCTGTGGACTTTACGCATTAATTTTCTTCCTCTTTTTCCTTTTTAGTATTAGAAAACACATGTTAGAGTCAGGGAACAAAAGGGTCAGTTCTATTCTTTTTTTGTTTATTATAACAATGTTTTTTGAGAATATCTTGGAGCGCCAAACAGGTATTATTGTGTTTTACTTTATCATCTTTTACATTATATCGGGTGAGACAAAAAGAAGCCACCAAAGAATACTTTTAATAGGACCATTACCAACACCATTAACTGGCCTTTCAATAGCGAACCAACAAGCTCTAAAAGTGTTTTCTAAAACACAAAAGCCACACTATATCAACACATCACCAAGGGAGTTTTCTGAAAACCTAGGTAAGTTTAATATACTCTCACTATTACATTTTAGCTTATCGTACCTAAAAAGCTACAAGATTTTTTTTGCAGACAAGATTTATTATACGCCAGGGCAAACATTCTTAGGGGTTCTTAAGTATGCTCCTTTTATTTTGCTGACTAAGTTTTTAGGCAAAGAACTAATCGTACATATTCACGGCAATTATGTGGCCAAACAAAACAATCAACTCAACGGCATTAAAAAAAGAATTTTTAGCTATTTGCTAACACTTAGTAATAAGGGAATTGTTCTATCAGAAGCACTAGTTCACAACCTTACTCCTTTTCTCTCCTCAAATAATATTTTTGTCCTCCCTAACTTTTATGATGAAAGTTTAATGGAAAAACCACTAAATAAAAACTTTGATGCTTTAAACATATGTTTCTTAAGCAACTTAATGTACGAAAAAGGCATTTTCTTTTTGTTGGATGCCCTCAGCGAATTAAGCGCAAAAGGGGTCTTGTTTAAGGCTTCAATAGCTGGACATATAGAACAATCTCAAAAGGATAAAATTCTTAACCGAATCAAACAAATCAAAGGAGTAACGTATAAAGGTATTGTTAGAGGTGAAGCAAAAAGAAAACTACTACACGAAGCAAATGTTTTTGTTTTACCAACCTTTTATAAAATGGAAGGATTGCCAATTTCCATAATTGAGGCCATGGCTACTGGGAACGTCATAATCACGACAAACCACGCAGCAATACCAGATCTAGTCGTTGAAGGGGAAAACGGCTTTTTAATCAACAAAAAGTCTGTAGATCAGATTTTAGAAAAATTGTTGTTTCTTGTAAACGAACCAAAAAAAGCCAAAGAGATTTCAACGACAAACATGGAAAAAGCAAAAAATAATTTTTGCAGCAAAAGATTTTCGCAACGGCTTTTAGAAATAATTCATGCAGAGATTAGATCAACATAAAATTCCTGAAGGATTTAGGGGCAAATCCAAGCTGTACGTACAGCTTTGGTGGTTGGTTCAAGCAACCCTTATAAATTTATCACCACAAGTACTTTATGGATGGCGACGTTTTTGGCTGCGCCTTTTTGGCGCACAGATTGGAAAAAAAGTGCTTATTAGACCATCTGTAAAACTCACGTATCCTTGGAAAGTATCCATTGGGGACTATTCTTGGATTGGGGATGATGTGGTTTTATACAGTTTAGGGGAAATTGAAATTGGAAAAAACACAGTAATATCTCAAAAAAGCTATTTATGCACAGGCTCTCATGATTATACTAAAGAATCCTTTGATATCTTTGCCAAGAAGATTACCATTGGTAACAGTTGTTGGTTGGCAACGGATGTTTTTGTAGCTCCTGGCATTACCATTTCAGATGGTGCAATTGTTGGCGCAAGGAGTTCTGTTTTAAGTGATATTGATGCAAACACCATTAATGTAGGCTCACCATCTAAAATGATAAGAAAAAGAAATTAGCTATACATTGAAAACCTTGCTCATATCCCCGTTTTTTTACCCAGAACCTATTTCAACAGGGAAATATAACACAGACTTAGCACTCAATTTGGTAAAGCAAGGCCATAGGGTGCATGTTTGGTGCTTCCATTCTTTTTATCCCGACTGGAAAATTAAAAAGTCAGACCAACAGCTTAAAAACATTTTTATTAAAAGAGGGGGTTTAGGCGTACGTTTTACTGGCAAACAATTTATAGACCGGATAATTCTTGAGCTTACATTTCTTTTTTTCGTTATAAAAGAAAAAAGAAAAAATAAACAAGCGTTTGACAACATCATTTTTATTTCGCCACCATCACTATCCATCATTTTCCTTAAAGCATTTAACGCAAATATTAACAAAGTCATCATTGTCCATGATTTGCAGTTTATTCACATCAAGTCAATAAGCAATACGTTGTCAAAAGTTGTTTTTTTTATTGAAAAAAAGTTAATGCGCTTTTCAAATAAATTAATCTTTTTGTCTGAAGAAATGAAGAGTTTCTTTGACAATTCAAAGCAATTTGCAAATAGCAGTATCCATGTTCAATGGCCTTTTGTAAATATTGAAAAAAGGGAGTCTCAAAAACCGATTTTGAAAAAAGGGATAAACATTGTCTATTCAGGAGCATTAGGAGCTAAACAATCTCCAGAAAGATTATTGTCTCTTTTTGAATACGTTTCAAATCAAAAAAAAGAATGGAATTTTTATTTTTTTTCTTCTGGGGGTCATTTCGAAGCAATAAAAAAGAGAAACAAAAACCCCAAAATTCATTTTTTACCTCTGGTTGACAAAGAAAAAGTATATCAACTTTATGCAGAAAGCACAGTTCAGATTATTCCGCAAA
>JAYPBW010000011.1:0-3132 GCA_038124405.1 Flavobacteriaceae bacterium
AAGCATTCATGATATATTCTTCAGGTAAAAATGATATTTACTATTATGATTATGACACAAATACAGACTATGATTACGGTTTTAAATTGTTTCAAGAGTTTGGTGTTGGATTTTTAATTGGAACAAAACTCATAGCCAAACGTAATATAGTCGCCAATATTCATGCCGGTGTGGCTCGTAACTTTTTGAATTCAAAATACGGAACTGGAGCAGTTCCAAGACTAAGTATTTCCTTTGGTTGGAAGTATTAACTATCCGCCAACCACTTTTGGAAAGAAACTTCAGCTGCAATTTTAGACTTCGCTTCTTCAATGCTCAAGCGTTCTTGTTGCATCGTATCTCTATGGCGTAGTGTAACCGTTTGGTCTTCTAATGTTTGATGATCAACCGTAATGCAAAATGGTGTTCCCAAGGCATCTTGTCGGCGGTAACGTCTTCCCACAGCGTCTTTTTCGTCATAAGCAACAGCCATATCCCATTTCAGGTCTTTTACTATTTGTTTGGCTATCTCTGGCAAACCATCTTTTTTGACCAAAGGCAACACCGCAACTTTGGTTGGCGCTACCACAGCAGGCAAGCGCAACACCGTACGGCTAGAGCCGTCTTCCAAAGTTTCTTCTTGAAGCGCATGCGAAAACACCGCCAAAAACAGTCGATCTAAACCAATGGAAGTTTCCAGAACATAGGGCACATAATTTTCTTGACGTTCAGGATCAAAATACTGTAGTTTTTTACCTGAAAACTTTTCATGACTACCCAAATCAAAATCGGTACGAGAATGAATACCCTCCAATTCTTTAAATCCAAAAGGAAACTTGAATTCAATGTCACAAGCAGCATCGGCATAATGGGCCAATTTTTCATGATCATGAAAGCGATAATTGTCTGCTCCCAGTCCTAAAGAGTGATGCCATTTAAGGCGTGTTTCTTTCCAATGCGCATACCACTCTTTTTGTGTTCCAGGCGGAATAAAAAACTGCATTTCCATTTGCTCAAACTCACGCATTCGGAAAATAAATTGTCGTGCTACAATTTCGTTTCGAAATGCCTTCCCTGTTTGTGCAATTCCAAACGGGAGTTTCATGCGTCCAGTTTTTTGGACATTTAAAAAGTTGACAAAAATTCCTTGCGCCGTCTCAGGTCTTAAGTACAGTTCGGTAGCACTCTCGGCAGAAGCCCCGAGTTTGGTGCCAAACATCAAGTTAAACTGCTTAACCTCTGTCCAGTTTTTACTTCCCGAAACAGGACATACAATTTCTAGTTCTTCAATTAGTGCTTTTACATCTGCCAGAACTTCGTTTTCCAACGACTTGCCTAGACGTTTTAAAATAGCGTCTCCTTTTTCTTTGTAGCCCAAAACCCGTGGATTGGTGCTCAAAAATTGATTTTTGTCAAAAGCATCGCCAAAACGTTTGGCAGCTTTTTTAACTTCTTTTTCAATTTTGGAATCAAGTTTCCCTACATAATCCTCCACCAATACATCGGCGCGGTAACGCTTTTTGGAGTCTTTGTTGTCAATGAGCGGATCGTTAAAGGCATCTACGTGACCCGAGGCTTTCCATGTAGTAGGATGCATCAAAATAGCAGCATCTAAGCCTACTATATTTTCGTTGAGTTGTACCATGGCTTTCCACCAATAGTCTCGCAGGTTTTTTTTGAGGGCAACGCCTTGCTGTCCGTAGTCATACACGGCACTTAGCCCATCATAAATTTCACTTGAAGGGAAAACAAATCCATACTCTTTGGCATGGGATAATACTTTTTTAAACAAATCTTGGTCTGCCATGGCGCAAAAATAGGATAAGTTTACTAATTTACACTGTACCCAAATCCAAACCTTAACTTATGCTTCAAGATTTATTGACCATTTGGTTTCCGAAATGCTGTCTGGGATGTGATTACCACGGGTGCTACACTGACCGCTTGCGGTAATGTGCTTTTGGGTGGCACGTGTGAAAAAATTTCAGTTATGGGAATGGCTTATGCACAAAACATACTTCCGTAAGCAAGAAAATAGTCGTTATTTTGTGGTATGGGAAAACGCTTTTTTGTTGCGCTGCTTTTTTGTGTTGTATTTGTGCAATGTGCGCGTCGTGGTTCACCCACTGGCGGTCCTAAAGACGAAACACCGCCCAAAATGGTACGTGCTGAACCCCCACAACAGTCGGTAGGCTTTAAAGAAGATCGAGTTCGTATATATTTTGACGAATACATTAAGCTCAATAAACTTCGAGACCAGCTCGTAGTTTCGCCACCACTTGAACAAACATCTTACATTATTTCTCCACACAGTGTGGCTGCCAAGTTCATTGAAATTGAATTTTTGGATTCTTTAGCTGCCAATACTACGTACACTTTTAATTTTGGTGAGAGTATTGTTGATAATAATGAGGGAAACCCTTTTTCCTTTTTTTCCTATGTATTTTCAACAGGCGCTACTGTTGATTCGCTTTCCATAGGCGGAACCATTGCAGATGCTATTTCTCGCACCCCTGAATCGTTTGTTTCAGTAATGCTATACCCTGTTGATAGTACGTTTACAGATTCTGTGGTATTTAAAAACAAACCGCTTTATTACACCAACACATTAGATAGTTTAATCGAATTTTCAATTCCAAATCTTAAAGCTGGAGACTACCTTTTAGTAGCGCAAAAAGACATTGCTAAAAATTATGTTTTTGACCCAGCGGTAGACAAAATTGATGTTGTGCAGCATATAATATCATTACCTAATGACAGCTTATTTCAACTTTCATTATTTAAAGAAAGTCCCGCTTTTTCATTTGGAAAAGCCTATCAAGCAGGAAAGCAGCGCGTTGGTTTTGGATTTTCAGGTGATGAGGCCATTAAAATAGAACTAAAAAACAAGGTTTCAGATAGTTTCGCATCAGTAGTTTCTAGAGATCGAAAAACCGATACCCTCTATTTTTGGTATTCAGGAATTGAACCCGATTCACTACAGTTTACCCTCCGTCACGACACCTTGTCTACTGACTATACTTTTCGTGTACGCAAAGCATCACCAGATTCTTTAAAAATATCTTTTGAACCTAACAGTACTTTGCATCTTGCCGATACCCTAACATTGGTTGCCAACACGCCAATACAAGATCTTAATCAAAATTCAATAAG
>JAYPBW010000011.1:3142-6196 GCA_038124405.1 Flavobacteriaceae bacterium
TCGTGCTAAAGATTCTACGCTAGTTCCCTTTTCTTTAGTACAAAAAAGTAAACATGAATGGCAGTTTATATTTGATGTTTTCCCAAACGAAAAATACAAGCTAGAAATCCTTCCTGGTGCCGTGACCGATTTTTTTAGCACTACCAATGATAGTATTTCAAAGATGATTAGTACTAAAAGTCGTGTGGATTATGGTAACTTATCATTACGTCTTTTCAATGTGCCCTCGTATCCAATTTTTATCGACATCATAGACCAAAGTGAGCAAATTAGTCGATCTATTTATGTTACTGAGGCTAGAAGCACATATCGCTTTGCCAATCTCATTCCAGGCAAATATTTTGTCCGTGTACGCATAGATGAAAATGGAAATAAAAAATGGGATTCAGGAAACTATCTTAAAAAGCAAAAACCAGAAGCAGTCTATCATTTTCCACCACTTTTGGATGTGCGTGCAAATTGGGAATTACAAGAGCAATTTAGGTTAGAGTAAACTCATCACGATCTTCTAAAAAGGGGTGTTTTTTCCGTAGCATATGCAGTTCTTCAAGGTTTAGCGTAACCGTATCAACTTCCTGATTGCTTTCCATAAAAACCAATTCATCACCTAAGGCATTATACGCTGCCGAAGCACCAGGGTACTGCAATCGGTATGCATCTTTACCAATACGATTTACCCCCACACAATAAGCCATGTTTTCTATAGCACGAGCACGTAATAAAGCATTCCATGCTTGAATTCGAGCTGATGGCCAGTTGGCTACACAAATAATAAGATCGTAATTGTCGGTATTCCTTGCGAAAACAGGAAACCGCAAATCATAACAAACTAAAGGACGAATTCGAACCCCTTCATATTCAATGTGTGTTGGGGCTTTTCCTGCTTGATATACCTCCGTTTCTCCAGATGGTGTATAGGGATGAGCCTTGTCATAGGTGTTTAAAGTGCCATTGGGGTGGGCAAAAATAAAGCGGTTGTAAAATGTATTGTTTTCTTTAATGGCTAGGCTTCCACATACCGCTAGGTTATGCGTTTGAGCTGTTTGTTGCATCCATTGTACCGAGTCACCGTTTATGGATTCAGCTACACTTTCTGGCGTCATAGTAAAACCAGTGGTCCACATTTCGGGCAATATTACAAGATTGACATTGTGCGGTAATGCTTTTATATATTTTGAAAATACAGCTCGGTTAGCATCGGGGTCATGCCAATGTAAATGGGTTTGTATGAGCGCAAGGTTTAGGCTTTTCATATTATAAAGCTAGTATTTTTTGTAAATTTGAACGACCCTAAATTCTTATCAATTGAAAACCTTACATGTTTATATTAATTATAACGGCACTTGCGCCGATGCTTTTGCTCACTACGCAAAGCTTTTCAACGCCACCGTTTCAGAATCTCACACTTATGGTGATATTCCACCTAATGCTGAAATGCCAGACGTAGGTGATGCGCACCGCCAACGTATTATGCATTGTAGCCTTCCCATTAACGAACATGTTACCATTATGGGTAGTGATGTAGCTGGGGATTATTGCAAAGAGTTTAGACAAGGGAATAATTATGCCGTTGCTACATGTAGAAAATAAAAAGGAGGCAAACAGAGTATTTGCAGGTCTTTCTGAAAATGGTAAAGAAGTAATGCCAATGGCAAAAACGTTTTGGAATGCCTATTGGGGTATGTGTATAGATAAATTTGGTGTTCAATGGATGGTTAGTGCCCCGCTTTAACCCTTCACATTAGCTGAAAGATACTCGCGGTTCATGCGTGCAATATTTTCTAATGAAATTCCTTTTGGACACTCTACCTCGCAAGCACCCGTATTGGTACAGTTCCCAAAACCTTCGTCATCCATTTGCTTTACCATGTTTAAGACACGATCTGTAGCCTCTACTTGCCCTTGGGGTAATAAAGCATACTGAGAAACTTTTGCCGATACAAATAACATTGCCGAAGCATTTTTACAAGTTGCTACACAAGCACCACAACCAATACAGGTAGCCGCATCAAAAGCTTTGTCTGCGTCTGCTTTTTCAATTGGGATAGCATTTGCGTCTTGCGTGTTCCCAGAAGTATTAACAGAGACAAATCCTCCCGCATGTTGGATGCGGTCAAAAGCGGTACGATCCACAACCAAATCCTTAATTACTGGAAATGGCTTTGCACGAAACGGCTCAATATGAATGGTGTCGCCGTCTTTGAATTTGCGCATATGCAGCTGACAAGTGGTAATCAATCTATCTGGGCCGTGTGCCTCTCCATTAATAAACATAGAACACGATCCGCAAATCCCTTCCCGACAATCGTGGTCAAAAGCTACAGGGTCAATTCCTTGTTCCATAAGCTGTTCGTTGAGCACATCCATCATTTCCAAAAATGACATATCGGGAGAAACGCCATCAAGTGAATACGTGTGCATACTTCCTTTTGCGGTGGCGTTTTCTTGTCGCCATATTTTCAATGTCAGTTTCATAATTATTTATATGAGCGGGTTTTTAGTTCGATATTCTCGTAATTCAATGGTTCTTTATGAAGCTTCGCATTACTAGGCTCGCCTTTATATTCCCATGCCGAAACAAAGGTAAAGTTCACATCATCACGAAGTGCCTCCCCTTCTGGGCTTTGCGATTCTTCTCTAAAATGGCCTCCACACGACTCGGTGCGCTCCAATGCATCTTTAGCGAATAATTCGCCTAGCTCTAAAAAGTCGGCAACTCGAAGTGCCTTGGCTAATGGTTCATTAAACGAATCGGCAGTTCCAGGAACAAATACGTCCTTGTAAAATTCCTCACGAAGTGCTTTCACCTCTTGAATTGCTTCTTTTAATCCAGCTTCGTTGCGTGACATACCACATTTATTCCAGATGATTTTTCCGAGCTTTCGGTGGAAATAATCAACAGTTTTAGTCCCCTTGTTATTGATAAAGGATTCTATCTGTGCTTGTACACGCTGTTCGGCCTCTTCAAATTCGGGGGTGTCTGTGGAAATCGTTCCTGTACGAATATCATCTGCCAAATAGTCCCCTATCGTGTAAGGCAACACGAAGTAGCCG
>JAYPBW010000011.1:6206-7979 GCA_038124405.1 Flavobacteriaceae bacterium
AAGTAGCCGTCTGCCAATCCTTGCATTAATGCCGATGCACCCAAACGGTTGGCACCATGATCTGAGAAATTTGCTTCTCCAATAGCAAAACATCCCGGAACTGTTGTCATCAAATTATAATCTACCCAAACACCGCCCATGGTGTAGTGCACAGCAGGATAAATCATCATTGGGGTTTCGTATGGGTTTTGATCTACAATTTTCTCATACATCTGGAATAGATTTCCATACTTTGCTTTAATAATTTGCTTGCCTAGTTTTTCTACAAGTGCCGAATCATTTTCATCAAGTCCTTTGACGTGAGCCTTTTCTTTACCATAACGCACTATGGCATCTGCAAAGTCAAGGAACACAGCTTCGCCTGTCTTGTTTACGCCATAGCCTTCATCGCAACGTTCTTTGGCAGCACGTGACGCAACATCTCTAGGAACTAGGTTTCCAAAAGCGGGATACCTACGCTCCAAATAATAATCGCGATCTTCTTCTGCCAAATCGGTTGGTTTGAGTTTTCCAACACGAATTGCCTTGGCATCTTCTTTTTTCTTGGGCACCCAAATACGCCCGTCATTTCTGAGAGATTCGGACATTAGGGTAAGTTTAGACTGATGGTCGCCAGAAACTGGAATACAAGTTGGGTGAATTTGTGTAAAGCACGGGTTCGCAAAATATGCGCCTTGCTTGTGAATTTTCCACGCAGCCGTCACATTACTTCCCATAGCGTTTGTTGACAAGTAAAATAAGTTCCCATATCCTCCCGAAGCAATTACTACGGCATGAGCCGCATGGCGTTCAATTTCTCCAGTAATTAAATTTCGAGTAATAATTCCGCGTGCTTTGCCATCAACTTTAACAAGATCTAGCATTTCATGTCGGCTGTACATTTTGATTTTTCCACGACCTATTTGGCGGTTCATCGCTGAATAAGCACCTAGTAAAAGTTGTTGCCCTGTTTGGCCTTTGGCATAGAATGTTCTGGAAACCAATACGCCTCCAAAAGAACGGTTATCAAGAAGTCCTCCATAATCTCTAGCAAACGGAACGCCTTGTGCAACGCATTGGTCAATAATATTTGCTGAAACCTCTGCGAGTCGATATACATTGGCTTCGCGAGAACGATAATCGCCTCCTTTTACGGTATCATAAAATAATCGGTAGGTAGAGTCACCATCACCTTGGTAATTTTTCGCCGCATTGATTCCTCCTTGAGCAGCAATAGAGTGAGCTCGTCTTGGAGAATCTTGAAAACAAAACGCTTTTACGTTATATCCTAATTCTGCTAATGTAGCAGCCGCAGAGCCGCCCGCAAGTCCAGTTCCAACTACAATTACGTTAATTTGACGTTTGTTGGCTGGGCTTACCAGGTTAATATTATTTTTGTGATTGGTCCACTTTTCGGCAATTGGACCTTTTGGGATTTTAGCGTCTAATGCTTCCATGTTAGTGATTTAAAAAGTGAAAAATAGCAATGAATGCAAACCCTAGAGGAATGCCAACAGCGTAAAGCTTACCAAAAGATTTTACTACTGGCGTGTATTTGTTATTGAATCCCATGGACTGAAACGCAGATGCAAAACCATGCGACAAGTGAAGGGATAAAAAGAAAAATGAAATGACGTAGAGTACTACACGGGTTAGGTCTTCAAACTTGTGTACTAATTCTTCGTAATAACGATTTGGATTTTCTGGCAGTACCTCAACGTATTTGTAATTAATTTCAGGAACCCAAAAATCATAAAAATGCAGTGCTAAAAACGCTAAAACTGTGGCTCCAGA
>JAYPBW010000011.1:8133-16906 GCA_038124405.1 Flavobacteriaceae bacterium
CTTCCTTTGTACACCGCGTATTTAGTGCCTCGTGCACTTCTATTTTGAATATCTAGTACAAACCCCATTACAAAATGAAATATTACTCCAAAAATAAGTATGGGTTGAAGTATAAACTGTACGATTGGGTTCATGCCCATAAAATGTGAGAACTGGTTAAATATAGCCGCACTAAAAACAGATGTAATGTTAATTACGAAGTGTTGCAGCAAAAAAACCATCAAAAAGATGCCCGAAAGTGCCATAGCCACTTTTCTAAGTATGGTAGAAGATAAGGTTAGCCCCATTGTTTTGGTTTTTGTTTAGGGCAAAATTAAGTGCTGAACGTCTGAATGCCAAAGGTTTTGGTCTATTTAGGATAATTCTAACAAGGTTGTCCTTTTTTGTGTAAAACCTTTCTGTATTGTTTATTCAAACTAGAACAAAAATTAATCAATTTTGAGTGTAGTTTGAGGCGTATTATTCCACAAAAGCGTGTAGGTTCCTTTCGGCAAATAAGTTTGTCCATCGTCTGAAGGCTCTAGATTTGCTTTATGCTTTTTGTTGTATCTAGTTACCCTTGAACCGTCTATAGTAAATGCGTAAGGCACTTGCTGAAGTCCTTTTTGTAATGTTATAACTTCTTCCACAACCACAACCCCTTTGTCTGTAGTCAAACTCCAAACGCCCGTTGTTTGCTGTTGTGAGAAAAACGTCCAATGAAAACTAGGAGTGAATGGGTCATACCAAACCCTACTTTTAGCTCCCCAACGATTGCTGTGTTTTTGGGTTTTGGGATTAAGAAACGCAACATCTTTAGTTGCACGTGTTAGTAGGTTCTGAATCGCCTCTAATTCGAGCAAATAAATAGACCTGCCGTGCGTTCCTACTAGTAAGTCGTTTTCTTGAGATTGGATAAATAAATCATGAATAGCAACGCGCGGAATGGTGGCGTCAAAAATATGCCACTCTTTTCCTTGGTTTACACTTACAAAAAGTCCATTATCTGTACCTAGATATAATATTTGATCGTTCGTAACATCTTCTTTGATGACATTAATTGGACTAAGCGGAAGATTTCCCACGATATTGCGCCATGTGTTCCCCAAGTCATCTGACACATATACATAAGGTGTAAAGTCGTCCCAGCGATAGCCGTTTAGTGTAGCGTAAATCCTCTTTGAATGATGTTTTGAAAACTGTACTCTACTCACCCATAAATCTTGCGGTAAGTTGTCGCTTACACGTGTCCACGTAGCGCCACTATCTGTGCTAATGTGTATGAGGCCATCATCTGATCCTACAATCAACTGCCCAAAAGTAAATGTGGATTCATCCACTGAGGTTAATGTTCCGTAAGGTACATTTCCTTTTTTTATACCCTTGGTTAAATCTTCAGAAATTACATTCCAATCATCGCCTCTATTTAAAGAACGATGTAGTTTATTACTCGCCAAGTATAAAATATCATTGTTGTGTGATGATAGTAATATGGGTGTTTGCCAATTAAATCTCAGTGGTGCTTCTCCCAGTTTGTGCTTAGGTTGAATGTACTTACGTTTGTTGTTTTCACGATTTATTCGGAAATAGTTACCAAACTGATATCCCGTATAGACGATGTTTGGGTTTCGTTTGTCTACTTGAATTTGCATGCCGTCACCTCCCATAATTCCAGTCCAAGCGTTGTGTCCAGATTGATGCCATGCTACTCCTTCTCTACTCGTGTGAGGTGCTTCCCAAACTCCATTGTCTTGCAAACCGCCGTACACATGATATGGCTTCTGGTTGTCGGCGTAAACGGTATAAAATTGACCCACAGCGGGCTGATTGGCTTTATTCCAATTTTTACCGCCATCGTAACTGATGTTTATGCCGCCATCATTTCCGTTTATAAGGTGCTTCGGGTTTTTGGGGTTAATCCACAAAGCGTGATGGTCTACATGAAGGTTTCGGGCATCTAATGATTTAAACGTTTTCCCACCGTCATCAGAGCTAAGCAATGGAACTCCATAAATGTAAATTTGATTTTCATTGGAAGGATCTACGTGAATCATCCCAAAATAATATCCATAACTGTAGTACACATCATCTAGATACTCCCCGTGGGTTTTCTTCCAAGACTTTCCGCCGTCTTCACTTTTAAATACTTCTGCTCCTACTACAGGAGTGCTAAATAAATCGTCGTTAGCATCGCTCAAATACAGTGCAATATCGGAGGGTTTTAGTTTACCGTTTCGCACATCACTTTGAATGTTTTCAGCGGAATATTTTTTAGGAAACCCATTTTCTTTTAAAAAATCTGCCAATAACTTTGTGTCTATTGCCATAAAACCCTCTAGTGAAATTTCCTCAAAATCTTTTTTGTTCAATTTATTTTCTGTGCCTTTCTCGCTAGGGCGTTTATCTTGATTATCGACAATGGCATAGAGAGTTTGAGTATCATAAGCAACTACTCCAATACGTCCTACTCCTTCACCAAAGGGAAAGCCACTTTCTTCGGTAGTAATACGTCCCCATGTCGACCCTCCGTCTGAACTTTTGTAAATCCCCGATGCGGATCCATTGCCTTTAAAGTGCCATGCTTTTCGGTCTTTTTCCCATGCCGCAGCGTATTGGATATTAAAATCGTCAGGCGCAACACTAAGCTCAATAATTCCCGTTTCGTTGTTAACGGAAAGGGTCTGCTGCCACGTTTGCCCTCCATCAACTGTTTTATAAACCCCGCGCGCAGCATTTTCAGAGTATAAATGACCTGTAACTCCCACAATTACCTCGTTTGGATTTTGTGGATTAATTTCAATTTTTCCAATATGATGTGCATCTTCCAACCCTAAATATTCCCAACTTTCGCCTTTATTTTCAGATTTAAAAACACCTAATCCTGCATATGAAGATCGGGAAGCATTATTTTCTCCAGTGCCTACATAAATGGTATGTGTGGGCCAATGAACAGCTATATCGCCAATATTTTGCGTTGGGCTATTGTCCATAATAGGTGTGAAGGTTGTACCGTTATTGTTTGTGTACCAAAGTCCTCCAGAGGCATATGCCACATAAAACTCGTGTGGAGCATTTGGATTCACCTCTAGGTCGGTAACACGCCCACTCATCACGCTTGGTCCAATATTGGTAAGCGGAAGTTTTGCCACCAGAGATTCCGAAATTAAACGATCAAGTGTTGCTGTAGATTGACGTATTTGTTCGGCTGAAGTGGGTTGCGGTTGAGCTGTTGAAATTGCAATTCCAAGAAGGAAAAGGAAATACCTCATGGCAATAGTTTTGTCCAATGTATGCCCTATAAGAGCTTTTATGGTGTTAATTTTCATGTGAAGATAATTTTTTTACTTTACGATATGAAATATACACGTCTCCCCTCGTCTGTTTTTAGTCAACATCGCCAACGTTTTATGGCGCAACTAAAACCCAACAGCATTGCTGTTTTTAACTCCAATGATATTTATCCTATTAGTGCAGATAGCACCTTGCCCTTTGAACAACACCGTGATTTGTTTTATCTCACGGGCATTGATCAAGAAGAAACCATCGTGGTACTTTACCCTGATGCCGAAAACCCTTCGCATCGTGAAATGGTATTTGTTCGAGAAACCAACCCGCATATTGCTGTTTGGGAAGGGCACAAGCTCACTCAAAAAGAAGCCACTGAAGTATCTGGAATTGACCATGTACTCTGGACTTCGGCATTTGAACGTACATTCAAAGAATTGGCAACACAAGCCAAACATATTTACATAAACACAAACGAACACTACCGCGCAAAAGTGGAAACGCAAACTCGTGAAGACCGATTTATTGCTTGGTGCAAAGAGCAGTTTCCAAAACACACCTATGAAAAAAGCAATTTTATATTACAAGGGTTACGCGGAGTGAAAGACCCCGAAGAAATAAACTGCATTCAAACGGCTTGTAATATCACAGAAAAGGGGTTTCGCCGTATTTTATCATTCGTAAAACCTGGTGTGTGGGAGTATGAAATCGAAGCAGAATTTGCCCACGAGTTTTTACGAAATCGCTCAAAAGGATTTGCGTACACTCCTATAATTGCATCGGGTGCAAGTAGTAATGTGTTGCATTATATAGAAAATTGTAATCAATGTCAAGACGGAGATATGCTGCTTTTGGACGTAGGTGCCGAATACGGTAATTATTCCTCCGATATGACACGAACCATACCTGTTTCGGGCAGATTTTCCGCAAGGCAACGTGCAGTTTATGATGCGGTACTCAAAGTGAAAGATGAAGCTACACAACTACTAGCTCCCGGAGTGTTATGGAAGGCCTATCATGTAGAAGTTGGTAAGCTTATGAGCAGTGCTCTTGTTGACCTTCAATTGTTACATAAAAAAGAGGTGACCGAAAACGCAGAAGCCTATAAAAAATACTTTATGCACGGCACCTCGCACCATCTGGGCTTAGACACCCACGATTATGGATTGCTAGACAAACCCATGCAAGCCAATATGGTATTTACTGTTGAGCCTGGAATTTATATTCCCGATGAAGGTTTTGGCATTCGTTTAGAAGATGATGTAGTCATACAATCCGCTGGCGCACCCAAAAACATGATGAAAAATATTCCTATCGAGGCTGAGGAAATTGAGGGGTTGATGAACGCTTAAAACGCCTTCCAGCCTTGCGCTTTTAAGGGCAATACTTCATTTCCACGAGTTACCAAACAAGCGCCATCTGCCTTTGGAGACATATGCCCAATAACACTGAGGTTAGGATTTCCTTTTATTTTATCGTAGTCCTCTTGTTTTAGCGTAAAGAGCAGTTCATAGTCTTCCCCTCCGCTAAGGGCAATGGTAGTGCTATCGATATTAAACTCTTCACAAACAGCAATAAATTGCGGGTCTAAAGGAATTTTTTCTTCATAGAGCCTACATCCTAGTTCGCTTTGTTTGCATAAATGCAACACCTCAGAAGAGAGTCCATCGCTGATGTCTATCATAGACGTTGGTACAACTTCCAATGCTTCTAGCAAAGAAACGATATCCTTTCTGGCTTCGGGCTTGAGTTGACGTTCCACCAAATAGGTGTAAGGGTCTAAGTCGGGCTTATGGTTTGGATTGGCTTTAAACACCTCATTTTCACGCGCCAACACCTGAAGACCCATATAAGCAGCTCCCAAATCGCCAGAAACCACTAAAAGTTCACTTTCAGCAGCGCCACTACGCTTAACCGCGCCAGACTCGGGTACAACTCCCAAAGCTGTTACAGACAGTTGTAGCCCTTGTTTAGATGAAGTCGTATCGCCACCAACCAAATCAACACCATAGGTTTTACACGCCAAGTGAATTCCTGTATATAATTCTTCGAGAGCATCCAAGGTAAAACGGTTCGAGACCGCAATAGACACCAATATTTGCGTTGCCTGAGCGTTCATAGCATAAATGTCTGAAAGGTTTACGACCACGGCCTTATATCCCAAATGTTTCAGCGGCATGTATGCTAAATCAAAGTGCACTCCTTCTATGAGCATGTCGGTGCTTACCACCGTTTCGCCGTCGTGTTTGAGTACTGCGGCGTCATCTCCAATACCCATTATGGTAGATGCGCCATTTTCCTTATTTGTTTTGGTAAGGTGATCGATTAGGGCAAATTCGCCTAGCGAATCGAGTGTCGTTTTGGACGGTTTTTGGTCTTCAATCATGGCGCAAACTTAGCGTATTTTGATGTTATGGATTATTTTGAGGCAGTAAAGACTTATTCGGCCATAAATAAACCTGATATCAATCGTATTGTATCCTCGTAAAATATGGTATATTTGCACTTTGGAATTAATCCAAATAAGGCTATGATAAAAGTTTCTTCACAAGCACGAGACAAAGTGGTGCAAATGATGCAAGATGATGGCGTGGACGTAGCTTCACATTTTGTTCGCGTGGGCGTAAAAAGTGGTGGTTGCTCAGGGTTGTCGTATGAGCTAAATTTTGATTCAGCACTTGGAGCTGACGATAAAGTATTTGAAGACAACAATGTGCGCATTGTAGTAGACAAAAAAAGCTTTTTGTATCTTGTAGGAACAACCCTCGAATATTCGGGTGGACTAAACGGTAAAGGGTTTGTATTTAACAACCCCAATGCCAATAGAACGTGTGGGTGCGGCGAAAGTTTTTCGCTTTAAAAAAAGGCTATGGCATACACAGAAGAAGAGTTAAAAAAAGAACTCGAAACCAAAGAGTACGAATACGGATTTTACACGGATATCGAGTCCGACACTTTCCCCGTGGGGTTGAATGAAGATATTATCCGTGCTATTTCGCAGCGAAAAAACGAGCCTGCTTGGATGCTCAAGTGGCGGTTGGAAGCCTATGAAAAATTTTTAGGAATGGAAGAGCCCGATTGGGCAAATGTTTCCTATAAAAAACCCGATTTACAGCAAATAGCCTACTATTCGGCACCCAAAACAAAAGCCAAATACGACAGTTTAGATGAAGTAGATCCTGAGCTTTTGCAAACCTTTGAAAAACTAGGTATTTCCTTAGAAGAGCAAAAGCGCCTTGCTGGTGTAGCCGTTGACATTGTAATGGATTCCGTTTCGGTTGCTACCACGTTTAAAGACACCCTAGCAGAGAAAGGAATTATTTTCTGTTCCATTTCTGAGGCCATTCAAGAACACCCCGAATTGGTACAAAAATATATTGGTTCTGTAATCCCACGAACCGACAATTACTTTGCAGCGCTTAATTCAGCCGTTTTTTCGGACGGCTCGTTTTGCTACATTCCAAAAGGAGTGCATTGCCCTATGGAACTCTCTACTTATTTTCGCATTAACCAAGCAGGTACTGGACAGTTTGAGCGTACCCTTGTCATTGCAGACGAAGGAAGTTACGTAAGCTATCTTGAAGGATGTACTGCGCCGGCTAGGGATGAAAATCAACTTCATGCAGCTGTGGTAGAACTCATTGCGCTAGACAATGCTGAAATCAAATATTCAACCGTACAAAACTGGTTTCCAGGCGATAAAGATGGCAACGGAGGCGTTTATAATTTTGTGACCAAGCGTGGCGTATGCCACGAACGATCTAAAATTTCGTGGACACAAGTAGAAACAGGTTCTGCAGTAACATGGAAATATCCATCTTGTATTTTAAAGGGGAACGATAGTATTGGAGAGTTTTATTCCATAGCGTTGACCAATAATTTCCAGCAAGCAGATACCGGAACTAAAATGATTCACTTGGGTAAGCGCACAAAAAGTACGATTATTTCAAAAGGAATTTCAGCTGGGCAGTCACAAAACAGTTATCGTGGATTGGTGAAAATTGGAGCTAATGCTAAAAATGCGCGAAATTTTTCGCAATGCGATTCACTGCTTATGGGAAATCAGTGTGGTGCACACACCTTCCCCTACATTGAGGCGAAGAGTAAAACGGCCAAAATTGAACATGAAGCTACCACTAGTAAAATTGGAGAAGACCAGATTTTTTACTGTAACCAACGAGGTATAGACACCGAAAAAGCCATTGCGCTTATCGTAAATGGTTTTAGCAAAGAAGTCCTCAACAAATTACCAATGGAATTTGCTGTAGAAGCACAAAAATTACTCGAAATTTCACTTGAAGGCTCTGTTGGCTAAATTCTAAATCATGAGATTATTCCCACTTTTATTGTTATTCTTTATTGCTGCATCCTGTACGCAAGCGACTAAAAAAACAGATTCCAATCCGCAATTTTTTGGAGAATTTTTATACTTATCCGATGCCGCCGTACTTAACACAGGAACTGAAATTTACGGTGTAATTATTGACGAAAAAATGCATGAATTACATGAATTCTGTCTGCCTCTCAAGCGAGATGATTTTGACATGGTTCCTGTATACATAAAAGGAATTGTACAAGACAAGCCTCCCGGTGAAGAGGGATGGGAAAAACGTATTAAAATCACATCGATAGATTCACTTGTAAATCTTACCGATAACTCAATTTTCAAACCCAATTAATATGCTTAGCATAGACAATTTACATGCCGGATGTGAAGGTAAAACCATTCTTCAAGGAATAAACCTAGATGTAAAACCTGGTGAAGTTCACGCCATTATGGGGCCTAATGGCTCAGGAAAAAGTACGCTATCAACTGTCATTGCTGGACATGAAGAATATGACGTAGCGCAAGGAAATATTTTGTTTGAGGGCGAAGATATTGCAGAATTATCAGCAGACGAACGTGCGCACAAAGGTATCTTTTTGTCGTTTCAATATCCTGTTGAAATTCCTGGCGTGACGGTTACTAATTTCATCAAAACGGCAATAAACCAAACCCGTAAAGCGCAAGGACTTGAAGAAATGCCTGCCAACGAAATGCTTAAAAAAATTCGTGATAAAGCGGCTTTGTTAGAAATCGACTCCCGATTTTTATCTCGTTCGCTAAACGAGGGGTTTTCGGGTGGTGAGAAAAAAAGAAATGAAATTTTTCAAATGGCAATGCTCGAGCCGAAACTTGCCATTTTAGATGAAACAGACTCTGGCCTTGATATTGATGCATTGCGTATTGTAGCAAACGGTGTAAACAAACTCAAAGGCAAAGACAACGCCATTGTGGTTATTACACACTACCAACGCTTACTTGATTATATTGTCCCCGATTTTGTTCATGTATTACACGAAGGGAAAATTGTAAAATCGGGAACTAAAGAACTCGCTTTAGAACTTGAAGAAAAAGGCTACGATTGGATAAAACAAGGCGCATAATGGATTTGAAAGAAACCTTACTGTCATCCTATCTTGCCTTTGATGCGCAAGACGGTCCACAGCGTAAGCTGCAAGACCAGCG
>JAYPBW010000011.1:16916-27613 GCA_038124405.1 Flavobacteriaceae bacterium
CCATTGAAGTGTTTGAGCAGCAAGGCTTTCCTACAAAAAAACAAGAGGACTGGAAATACACATCTTTGCGCAACCTTGTCAAAACAAATTTTTCCGTTTTCCCAAAAGAAGAAGTAAGCCTCACCCTTGAAGAGGTAAAACCATTCATCCTGCAAGATGTTGACACTTTTAAAATTGTTTTTGTAGACGGTGTATATAATGCGTATTTGTCTGAAACAACCCATGACGGAGTAGATGTTTGTTTACTATCCGCTGCCCTTACAAAGCGAAAATTTGCTCCTATTATAAAGAAATATTTCAATCAAATTGCAGAAAAAGAAACTTCGTTAACAGCATTAAACACCGCTTTTACTAAAGAGGGTGCATATATTTATGTTCCCGATGGAAAAGTAGTAGAAAAACCTGTGCAAATTATTCATTTCGCCACTACGAAAAACCCAAATTTATTACTACAACCCCGAAACCTAATTGTAGTAAGTAAAAATGCTGAAGTACAAATTGTAGAACGGCATCAAAGTTTGTCAGATGGGGCGGCATTTACCAATGTGGTTACCGAAATTTTTGCTGAACAAAACGCACAAATAGATTACTATAAAATACAAAATGACAATGCGGAAGCGTCGCTGATTGACAGCACTTATATCTCGCAGCAAAAGCACAGTCATGCCAAAGTTCATACCTTTTCATTTGGTGGAAAACTCATTCGAAACAATCTGAACTTCTATCATAAAGCGCCTGAAATAAATTCCACTATGAAAGGAATTACGCTAATTGAGGGGACGCAGTTTGTGGATCATCATACGTTAGTGCATCACGCTCATCCAAACAGCGAAAGCCACCAAGACTACAAAGGTATTTTTGCCGAAAAAGCCACAGGTGTTTTTAACGGAAAAATAATTGTGGAGAAAGAGGCGCAAAAAACAAATGCATTCCAGCAAAACAATAATATTTTGATGGACGACAAGGCAAGCATCAACACCAAACCTCAATTGGAAATTTTTGCTGATGATGTCAAGTGTAGCCATGGGTGTACTATTGGTCAGCTTGATGAAGATGCCTTATTTTATTTACAAACTAGAGGAATCCCTAAAAAAGAAGCGCGTGGACTACTTACCTATGCTTTTGCGAACAATGTATTGCAAAGTGTTCAGATTGACTCCGTGAAAAAACGCATCAACAAACTAATTGCTAATAAACTGGGTGTAAATATTGGGTTTGATGTATAACACTAGTCTAAATTTGACGAAAATTCGCGAAGACTTTCCCATTCTATCGCGTGAGGTAAATGGGCAGCCCTTGGTGTATTTAGACAATGCCGCTACGTCCCAAACACCGCTTCCTGTAATCAATGCCATTAGTGATTATTACAAGAATACAAACGCGAATATTCATAGAGGTGTGCATGCACTTAGCCAAGAAGCCACTGATCAATTTGAGGCTGCGCGGCAAAAAATCCAAACGCATTTTAATGCAGCACATTCGCACGAAGTTATTTTGACTTCTGGAACAACTCATTCCATTAATATTGTGGCAAATGGTTTCGCATCGTTGGTGCAAAAAGACGACGAGTTGATTGTATCGGCTTTGGAACATCACGCCAATATTGTTCCTTGGCAAATGCTTTGTGAACGCACAGGGGCTAAACTTCATGTTATCCCTATGACAGACGAAGGAACACTTGATATAGATACCTTCTATGGTTACGTCTACGCATAAACCAAGGTGGTATTTGTCAATCATGTATCCAATGCACTGGGTATCATAAATCCCATTGAACATATTATTGAAAAGGCGCATGCCGTGGGTGCTGCTGTACTTATTGACGGCGCACAAGCCACTCCGCATTTGGTGCCTGACGTACAAGCCCTAGATGTGGATTTTTATACCACTTCGGCACATAAAATTTGTGGTCCCACTGGAATTGGTATGCTTTACGGTAAAGAAGAATGGTTGCGTAAACTTCCGCCTTATCAGGGTGGTGGTGAAATGATAGACCAGGTAACATTTGAAAAAACCACCTACGCTGATTTACCGCACAAATTTGAAGCAGGCACTCCCAATATTGCGGGTGGTGTAGGCTTTGGTGCTGCTATTGATTATATGACAGCCATCGGATTTAAAGCAATAACCGCTCATGAAAATGACTTGCTACAGCACGCTACAAAAAAGCTAAAAGAAATTGAGGGGTTGCGAATTTATGGCGATGTTTCAGATAAGGTAGCGGTAATATCGTTTAATGTAGAAGGGTTACATCCATATGATATTGGAACACTTCTTGACAAAATGGGAATTGCCGTTAGAACAGGACACCATTGTTGCCAACCGATAATGGATTTTTATCAAATTCCTGGAACGGTACGTGCCTCTTTCGCGTTTTACAATACGCATGATGAAGTAGAGCGTTTTGTAAGCGGAGTTGAAAAAGCAGTTGCCATGTTGAGGTAATCCGTATCTTTATAAACTATGAGTATAGCAGCGAAACAAGCAGAAATTGTAGATGAATTTGCCATGTTCGACGACTGGATGCAACGCTATGAGTATATGATTGAACTTGGAAAATCATTGCCTCTAATTGCGTCTGAATACAAAACCGACGATCATATCATTAAAGGGTGTCAAAGTAAAGTTTGGGTTCATGCTGAACTAGATGAAAATAAAATTATTTTTACTGCAGACAGTGATGCGATCATAACTAAAGGAATCATTGCTATACTTATTCGAGTATTTTCAAACCAACATCCTAAAGATATTTTGGCTGCCGATACCACTTTTATTGATGATATTGGGCTTAAAGAACATCTTTCGCCTACACGCGCAAACGGATTGGTTTCAATGATTAAGCAACTTAAAATGTACGCCATTGCGTACCAAACACAACTCTCTTAATATGGATACTGCTGCACTTGGAGAAAAAATTGTTACGGTTTTAAAAACTATTTATGACCCTGAAATTCCAGTTGATATTTATGAGCTTGGATTAATATATGATGTGTTCGTTAATGAAGATAACGACGTGAAAATCCTCATGACCCTCACTACTCCCAACTGCCCTGTGGCTGAAACTCTTCCGCAAGAAGTAAAAGAAAAAGTAAGATCTTTAGATGACGTTAACGAGGTTGAACTAGAGCTCACCTTTGACCCGCCGTGGACGCGAGATTTAATGAGTGAAGAAGCTAAACTTGAACTCGGGTTTTTATAATGGCAAAAGAAATTGTCAATCGGGTTGCAAATAGTGCTCTTCAAGTGATTGACTTGGAGGAACTCTATCAAGAAGGAACGCGTACTCTAATATCTATTACTCATTTTTTAGATGATGGTGTGTTGTTGCGAGAAACGTCTTTTCGCAAACGTCTAGGTGCACATGATTGGTCTGCATACAAAAATCATTTTGTCGCGGTCTATTGTCCCAACGATGTCATAGTGCCGCAATGGGCAACCCTACTCATTGTGACTTATATACAACCCATTGCCAAAGCAGTAGTAGTGGGTAGCTTAGAAGAATTAGAACAACATCTTTTTGCAGAAAAATTAAGCGCTTTCGATTACAAACCTTATAAAGATGGGTTGGTTATGGTTAAGGGGTGTTCCAATAAACCCGTTCCAAATCAGGCGTTGGGGTTATTGGCTGCTAAATTAGTTCCTATTGTACGGAAATTATCTTTCGGCGAAGCTTGTTCTTCTGTACCTTTGTATAAGAAATCTACAACATAACCCATGAAAAAAAGTATTTCCCTTTTTTTATTAATTACCACTCTTTTTACCTACTCTCAAACAGACTCCATTCAAGTTCCAGAAACAGACTGGAAAAGAGGAGGTGATGCAAGGCTACTATTCAATCAAGCAGCATTTAGTGAATGGGCATCTGGAGGGCAGAACAGCATTTCTTTGAGTTTTCACATGGATTACGACCTAAACTTCAGCAAAAATGGCTGGAATTGGGACACCAAGTTTTTAGGAGATTTTGGATTGACGAAACTCAGCGGCACGAAGTTTTTGCGAAAAACCAACGACCGCTTTGACTTGCAATCGTTTTTAGGGAAAAAGTTTAGTAAGACTTGGAGCTACTCAACCGTTTTTGGAATTAAAACGCAGTTTGCAAGAGGGTATCAGTATGGCGAAAATGAAGAAGGCGATGAAATTAGATCCCTTAAAACTCACTTTTTCTCTCCAGTTTACATCCAATTAGGAGTTGGTTTGTACTGGAAAAAGTCTAAAAACCTGTGGATGAACATAGCGCCTTTTACACAAAGGCTTACACTGGTGAGCAGGAAATTTACGATGGATTTGGCTGAAGGCAAAGAATACTTTGGGGTTCGAAAAGGAGACAACCATCGCTTTGAATTGGGAGCTTCTGTGAATGCATTTTACAAATTTTCACCAATGGAAAATATGTTTCTTGAGCAACGTATTGGACTATATGCAGACTACCTGGACAAAGCTGAAAATGTTGATGTAGATTACCAAATTACTGCTGATTTTCAGGTAAATGAATATATTTCTACAAACCTTATTCTACAATTGGTGTATGACGATAATGCCATACAACGATTACAAGTACGAGAAGTATTTGGCGTTGGCGTTCGCATGACATTACAATAAGCTATTTTTTTTAGAACTTATATTACTGACTTAAAGAAATTCTCACCTGCTTATAAGTTGTTTTCTTTTGTGTATTTGGGCTAACCTAAATCATACAACTATGAAAAGCTACTTTTGGATGCTTCTTCTATGTGGCATCTTTTCTTTTTCTCAAACCTATACAAAAACGTCTAACTGGAACAAAAGCGGAAAAGCTTCCTTGTTATTTAACCAAGCTACCTTTACCAACTGGGTCTTGGGGTCATGATATGTTCTATGGGCTCACGTTTCTTCATTATAAGTAGGTATTATTCCCAAAAAGAATTCAAAAAAAGTACGTTTCAGTGAACCAAATTTGGGGTTGTTCAGTACTAATATAGCAAAAATAAGTGGCTATTCCTCTACTGTAATTTCAGGATACAAAAAGTGGTTGTATGGAAATCGGGTTATGTGTATTTCTCTTACTTTTTGATACAGCCGTTGCCTAAACTGTACAAGGTTGGTTTTGGTTGCTGCTGAAATAAAAATAGCATCTCCTTGTGTTTTTGCCATCCATGTTTCTTTCCATTCTTTTAAAGAGTAATGCTCCGTGCCGCGTGTAGCCATCAAATCCGTTTCATCAAAAACTTCAGGTGTATAAGCGTCTATCTTATTAAACACCACCAGAGTTGGTTTGTTGTATGCCATTAATTCTGTAAGAAGTTCGTTGACAGAGTCTATGTGGGCTTCAAACTGCGGGTGAGCAATGTCTACTACATGCAACAGCAAATCGGCTTCGTGAACTTCATCAAGTGTACTTTTAAAACTTTCTACCAATTGCGTAGGAAGTTTTCGAATAAATCCAACCGTATCAGACAACAAAAAAGGAAGGTTTTCCACCACAACTTTTCGAACTGTAGTGTCTAGTGTGGCAAAGAGTTTATTTTCGGCAAACACATCGCTTTTACTCAACACATTCATCAATGTTGATTTTCCCACATTGGTGTAGCCCACTAGTGCCACTCGTACTAAAGCCCCTCTATTGCCTCGTTGTGTTGCCATTTGTCGGTCAATAGTAGTCAGTTTCTTTTTGAGTAATGAAATTTTGTCTCTAACAATACGGCGGTCGGTTTCAATTTCTGTTTCTCCGGGGCCACGCATTCCAATACCTCCGCGTTGACGTTCTAAGTGAGTCCATAATCCTTTCAGGCGAGGCAGTAAATATTGGTATTGTGCTAGTTCTACTTGAGTGCGTGCATAACTAGTTTTGGCGCGCTGGGCAAAAATGTCTAAAATTAGACCTGTACGATCTAAAATTTTACACTTTAAAAGCTGTTCGATATTTCCTTGTTGTGCAGGGGTAAGTTCGTCATCAAAAATTACTGTGCTGATATCATGAGTTTTGACATATGCAAGGACTTCTTCCATTTTTCCACTTCCAATAAAGGTTTTAGGGTTTGGAGTATCTAATTTTTGTGTAAATCTTTTACAAACTTCTCCTCCAGCAGTCAGGGTCAGAAATGCCAACTCATCCATGTAGTCTTGAACCTGTTTTTCGTTTTGTTGCTGGTTAACAATTCCAACAAGTACAGCAAGCTCATAACTATGCTTTTTTTGCTCTATCATAAATCCTCCCAAGTCTTTAGGGTAACGGTATTACCATCAAAAACGGCATACGTATTGTATTCAAGCCAGTCGCCTAAATTGATATATCGAGCGTCTTTAGGAAGATCAATATCTAGGGGTAAATGACGGTGTCCAAAAATAAAATAATCTATGTCTTGGGTTTCCAATTTTTGCTTGCAATAGTGTACCAGCCATTCACCTTCGGGGCCATTGTATACTTTGTCTTCGTCACCAGAAATAATACGATTCTTAAGGGATAAATATTGAGCAAACCGCAGCCCTACATCGGGGTGAATCCATCGGTAAATGAATTGCATAATTCGGTTACGAAACACTTTTTTCATACGCTTGTAGCCTTTATCACCGGGGCCGAGTCCATCACCATGACCAATGAAAAATGTTTTGTCGTTAAATTCAAGTTCTTGAGGCTTGTAGAAAACGGGGATTCCTAATTCTGTTTCAAAGTAGTCTCGCATCCACATGTCGTGATTACCCACAAAAAAATAGATTGGAATTCCGCTATCGGCTATTTCGGCAAGTTTTCCAAGCACCCTAACAAATCCCTTGGGCACTACGCGCTTGTATTCAATCCATACATCAAACAAATCGCCCATTAAATAAATAGCAGCTGCATCGGTTTTTACTTCATCAAGCCATGATACAAACTGTTTTTCTCGCACTCTACTTTTTTCAGCCGTAGGAGCGCCTAAATGATTGTCAGAGGCGAAGTATATATGTTTACCCTCGGGTATATTCATGGCACAAAAGTACGAATTACTGGTCGGCAGCGTACCACTCGGCATAAGAGGTGGCCGTTTCTTGAAGTCTCAAATGGTGTAATTGAATATTTTCAGGAAGCTTAGCTTTAATTTTAGCAGCAAAGTCAATAATCATTTCTTCGCTAGTAGGCTGATAATCAACTAATAGAACCTTGTGCCCGCTTTCCTTCAACGTTGCTGCCAATGCTACATGAGGTGTATTTTGATTAAACACCGTTGCATGATCAAATACATCAACTATTTCACCTTTGACAATTTTTTTGAGGTCTTTAAAATCAATCACCATTCCATATTTTACGTGATTAGAATCATTGATTGGTGTTCCAATAACGGTAACATCTAATTTATAACTATGACCGTGTACATTTTTGCATAGCCCATCATAGCCGTAAAGGGCATGGCCTGTTTCAAATGAAAAGCTTTTTGTTATTCGAATTTTACTCATCGGTTTGATTTAAGTTGTTGCAATGTAGCTTGAGTTTCGGGAAGCAACAATAACCTTCCTGATATTTTTGCGTTTTCGGGAAGCAACTCATGCCAATGATCGGTATTTGCCCACAAGGTTTTATTAAGCTCAGCCACTGCTTGGGGTGCGTAACTTGCCAGTTCGGCTGCTTTTGCTTTAGCAGCTTCTGTAGCGTCATCGATTTCTGAATATACCTCCGCAAATAACCCATGTTGTAAAGCCCATTCGGCCGATTTCCATTTTTTGGGTTGCAAAGAAAGTGCTGCTAAGGCAGCAGTTCCTATTTTGCGTTCCACGGCTGGCGCAATTACAAAAGGCCCTATACCTATGGCTAGTTCAGAGAGTCGTACATGAGCATTTTTTGTGGCAATGGCATAATCGCAAGCGGCAACAATGCCTATACCTCCTCCAATGGCTTTACCATGAATGCGTCCCACGATGGGTTTTGAACAAAGACGCATAGCATTAATTAAATGGGCAAATCCCATAAAAAAAGTTTCGCCTTGCTGAGGCGTTTTTACTTCAAGAAGCTCATCGAATGATGCCCCCGCACAAAACGCCAATGAAGGGTCGCTTTGTAAAAGAATAGCACGAATCTCAGCATTTTGTGCTGCCTGATTAATGGCCTTAGTTAATGCTATTAGTTGTGTTTGTGGGAAACAGTTCTGCTTTGGATGTGCAAAGGTAATGTTCGCAACGCCATCGGTGTGTTGTACATCCACTTTCGCATTAATTTTTTGATTCCCCATATCTTTGTTATTCAACTTAGCAAAAATAGGGAATAAACGAATGACTCATGATGACGCGCATTAAAGGAGTATTGTTAGATTTAGATGGGGTGTTTTATGTGGGAAAGGACCTTATTCCGGGTGGAAATAAATCTCTTGCTTGGTTGCGAAGTAAAGGAATTGCCTATCGTTTTATTACCAACAACACCACCTTAACCCGAAGCGCACTTGTTAAAAAACTTCAAGGTTTGGGGTTAGAAATTTCAGAAGATGAATTGTTAAGTGCCAACTATGCGGGTGTTTTGCAACTTAAAAAAATGGGGTTCAAACGCTGCCGGTTAATCTTAGCTGAAAAAGCACAAGCAGACTATCCTGTTTCTGTAGAAGATAATCCAGAGGCGATTGTTGTGGGCGATATTGGTGATGCTTGGGACTACATACTTCTAAATGAACTTATGAATCAAATGCTTGATGGTGCAGAGCTCATTGCGCTTCATAAAGGACGTTATTTTCAAACCGATAGCGGATTGCAGCTTGACAGCGGAGCTTTTGTGGCAGCATTGGAGCATGCTACAGGGACAAAAGCATATGTAGTTGGAAAACCGAATCCTTTATTTTTTGAAATGGCAAGTACACTTCTTGATGCGCAGCCAAATGAAATACTTATGGTCGGCGATGATTTAATTAACGATATTGAAGGAGCGCAACGCGTGGGCATCCATGCGGTGTTGACACAAACAGGCAAGTATAGAAAAACACTTGAAGAACAAAGCTCCATAACACCCAATGGAGTGATTTCTTCCATAGCCGAATTACCTGATTATTTATCTGGTTTAACATCCCAATTCAATAAAAAATGAATTATTTTTGTTCGGTTCAGGGGATGTAGCTCAGTTGGCTAGAGCGCTTGACTGGCAGTCAAGAGGTCGTGGGTTCGAATCCCATCTTCTCCACCAAGCCATAAACATGTCATTTTTCATTCAGAATTAGATTTAATATGGATACACTAAGTCATGCACTTTATGGCAAAGGCCTTTTTGGATATAAAAAATACAAGTGGGCTTCGTTCTTATTTGGTGCGCTCCCAGATTTGCTTTCATTTGGGATTTATTTTATCGTTCAACTCTTTTTTAATTATTCAAGTTTCGATTTTGGAAGACCATCAATAGACCAAATACCATTATGGGTTCATCATTTATATGACATTACCCATAGTTTAGTTACCGCTTTTATTTTTATTGGAACTGCATATTTGATTAATAAAAATTTTGCTTGGGTAATGTTGGGATGGCCAATTCATATCATTGTCGACTTTTTTACGCATAGCATCGAGTTTTTCCCCACGCCCATATTGTGGCCCATTTCTGATTACAGATTTGATGGTATCCCGTGGTCAAACCCTTATGTTTTGATAGTTAACTTTATTTTGATCTTTCTATTATTTAGATATCGTTGGAAAAAAACCACCCCTTAGACATTTGCTCCTTTTTAGTTTTACTATTTTTAACCTACTAATAATTTCAACATGAAATATCTTCTTTTTTTACTCTTCGTACCCGTTACTTTTACACATGCCCAAAACTTTAGGGGCCTAGACAAAAGCCCTATGGACAAAACTGCTTACCCTCCAAGCTATAGGGTTTCAAATAAAATTGCTGTTATCACTTACAGCCGGCCGCAACTTCGTGGAAGAGCATTTAACGAAATTGTTCCTTCTGACAAGGTGTGGCGTACAGGAGCCAATGAAGCTACCGAATTACGGGTTTTTGCCCCAATTGCTATTGACAAAACCACAATTAATCCCGGAACCTATTCCATATTCACCCTATTTGAAAAGGGCACTTCTACCCTAATTGTGAATGCAGCCACTAACATTTGGGGGGCATACAGTTACAGTCAAGAAAAAGATATTGTTCGCATTACAGTGCCTTACACTAACACAGAAGAATCACTAGAAGCATTTTCAATGGCATTTTCAAAAGAAAGTGAATTTCCCAAGCTTCACATAGGTTGGGATAAAATAAGGGTTGAAATCCCTTTTACTATTTTGTAAGGGTTATTTTTTTAATAACCAAGAAGACGATTGTATTTTGTCTCCCAAGCCATCAATTAAGGAAATGCCAAGGTGTTCACACAGAGGTTTTTCAGGTATAGTATCGTTGTTTTGATCGCCGCCGTTAGCGAAAGCTAAGTCGTACTGCGAAGAAAGTTCATCGTGAATGTGTGCAATTGTTTCACAAACCGTTCGGTCTTTATCAATAGATAAAAACACCTTGTCTACTACACGTAAACTAGACACAATTAAAACACGCTCCTGTTCATCTTGAAACTCCTTAGAGCCTTTTAGTGCACGTTGATGATCAGAGTTAACAATCACAATCAATTCATCGGCATGGGCTATGGCATTTTGGAAATATTCCAAATGTCCCTTGTGAATTGGGTTAAAGTAGCCGCTTACGATTACTGCTTTTTTCATAACTCAAAAATACATTTTTAACCTCAGCAAGAGGATGTTTTTTTTAACAATATGTTGAATCTATA
>JAYPBW010000011.1:27715-31472 GCA_038124405.1 Flavobacteriaceae bacterium
CTGTTATTCAAGGTAAATTAAACCTATCTATTTTATATTTTTACGTCCACATTAAATAACACGTATAATGGCATTTGATATTGCAATGATAAAAGCTGCATACGCACGGTTAGCCGAGCGTGTAGAAGCTGCACGAAAACTAACTGGAAAGCCCTTGACTGCAGCAGAGAAAATATTGTATTCACACCTTTGGAATGGAACTGCAACAACCACATATACACGTGGAGCAGATTATGTTGACTTTGCTCCCGATCGAATTGCATGTCAAGATGCAACAGCTCAGATGGCATTGCTCCAATTTATGCAAGCCGGAAAATCAAAAGTTGCCGTTCCTACAACAGTTCATTGCGATCACCTTATTCAAGCTAAAGAAGGAGCTTCAGCAGATTTAAAGTCTGCCAATAACACTTCTGCAGAGGTATTCGATTTTTTGCAATCAGTATCCAATAAATACGGAATTGGATTTTGGAAACCTGGAGCGGGAATCATTCACCAAGTAGTACTAGAAAATTATGCATTCCCTGGAGGAATGATGATTGGAACCGATTCTCACACCGTAAACGCTGGTGGTCTAGGCATGCTTGCTATTGGAGTTGGTGGTGCCGATGCTGTAGATGTAATGGCCGATATGCCTTGGGAACTTAAGTTTCCTAAACTTATTGGAGTGAAGCTCACTGGAAAGCTTAATGGATGGACAGCACCAAAAGACGTTATTTTAAAAGTTGCGGGAATACTAACTGTAAAAGGAGGTACTGGGGCTATCATTGAATATTTTGGTGAAGGAGCCCAAGCCATGTCTTGTACAGGAAAAGGCACCATTTGTAATATGGGTGCTGAAGTAGGAGCTACCACCTCAACCTTTGGTTACGATGCTTCTATGGAGCGTTACCTTCGTGCTACAGGGCGCGATGATGTAGCTAATGCCGCCAATGAAGTGAAAGAACACCTTACGGCCGACCCTGAAGTATATCAAAGTCCTGAACAGTATTTTGATCAAGTAATTGAAATTGATTTAAGTACATTGTCGCCTCATATAAATGGTCCTTTTACTCCAGACTTAGCTACTCCAGTAGCTGAAATGGAAGAAAAAGCTACCGAAAACCAGTGGCCTATTGATGTAGAATGGGGGCTTATAGGTTCATGTACCAACTCCTCTTATGAAGATTTATCTCGCGCAGCTTCTATTGCTAAACAGGCTGTAGACAAAAAGCTTGTTACTAAGGCTGCTTTTGGCATCAATCCAGGCTCAGAGCAAGTTCGTTTTACTGCAGAACGCGATGGGTTACTTCAAATTTTTGAGGATCTAGATGCTACTATTTTCACCAATGCGTGCGGCCCATGTATTGGTCAATGGGCACGAGAAGGTGCTGAAAAGCAAGAAAAAAACTCTATTATTCATTCGTTTAATCGAAACTTTTCAAAGCGTGCAGATGGAAATCCAAACACGCATGCTTTTGTTGCCTCACCTGAAATGGTGGCGGCCATAGCTATTGCTGGACGATTGGATTTTAATCCAATTACAGATACCCTTATAAATCAGGATGGTGTAGAAGTGCGCCTTGAAGCACCCACAGGGCTAGAGCTTCCACCTAGCGGATTTGATGTTGAAGACAATGGGTATTTGGCTCCTGAAGAAGATGGTTCTGGAGTGAATGTAATTGTAAAAGAAGATTCTGAACGCTTAGAGTTACTTACGCCCTTTGCCCCTTGGAATGGAGAGAATTTAACGGGTGCTAAGCTGCTCATTAAAGCACATGGAAAGTGCACTACAGATCACATTTCTATGGCAGGCCCCTGGTTACGCTTTAGAGGGCATTTAGATAATATTTCAAACAACTGTTTGATTGGCGCGGTGAATGCTTACAACCAAAAAACCAACTTTGTCAAAAATCAATTGTCAGGTGAATACGGGGGAGTACCCGATACGCAGCGTGAGTACAAAGCGGCGGGGATTGAGACTGTCGTAGTGGGAGACCACAACTATGGCGAGGGGTCGTCTCGTGAACACGCGGCTATGGAACCACGCCATTTGGGCGTAAAAGTAGTGCTTGTGAAGTCGTTTGCTCGTATTCACGAAACCAACTTAAAGAAACAAGGAATGTTGGGGATCACTTTTGCCAATGAAACCGATTATGAGCTCATTGAAGAAGATGATACCTTTAACTTTATTGACCTAAAAGATTTCGCGCCCGGAAAGCAATTGGCCATTGAAGTCGTACATGCCGATGGTTCAGTTGATGTTATAAAAGCCAATCATACGTATAATGAAGCGCAAATTGAATGGTTTAAAGCAGGATCAGCATTAAACCTTATCAAAGAGCAAAATAACGCAGCCTAAGAAAATTTGTACAAGGCTTCTTTGACTGTCTTTTTGAGTATTGAATATCCATTTTCATTGAGGTGAAGACCATCTTTTAGAAAATATGATTTTTTGATTTTATTGTTCTCTATCAGTAATTCAAAAAAATCTATTTGATGTACATATGTCAGCTTTTCTACTTTTAATTTTAGTTGTGCGTTTATTTTTTTGATTTTTGCCAGTTCGTGTTTTCGCTCAAAAGAGGGTTTTATTGAGATATTATAAATCATGGCATCTGGGAATTTAAGGTGAATCTTTCCCATGAACTTTAATATTTCAGAAACTATCTTAGATGCACTAAGTCCCAAAGTCAAATCGTTACCGCCAAGATAAAGAACTATGTGTTTTGGACATAAATCATGAAACAACTCATCAAAATAATCATCTAGCGAGTGAATAAATGCGCCTCCAAACCCCAAATTAAGCGTGTTATATTTGGAAAAATCGCGATTGCTGTTTTTCCACAAGCGTATTGTTGAACTCCCATAAAATACCAGTAATTCTTTTTTGTTCTTTTTTTGACTTATTTTTCTTTTAAGAACTGTTATTTCGCGATCAAAGTTTTTATCTTCTTTTGACAACTCCCGAACCCATTTCTTGTACTTATTATTTATAGTTCGAACAGCCTTATTAAGGGTTTCACTTTCAGGGCTATACACGCCATAATCTTGCATTCTAAAAGGAGGCATAATTTGGCATTTATATGTAGCTTTAGATGGTAGTTTATCAAAATTAACCATGACAAGTGGCACAATCCATGGCTGCTCTACACCACTAGCAAACTTAAATATCCCGTTAAGAAATGACCCTGGAGAGTCTTCTGTAAAATATGAAGACCCCTCTGGGCTAAAAACGATATTCGTATTGTTTTTGAGTACTTCTGAAGCTTGCTTATAAAACTGACCGTTGGAACTTTTTACTTCTTTTTTAGTAATCTTTTTTGGAATATAATTTTTTGCAAATACACGTATGTAGTTAAACTTGCTGTAATACAATTTGTGATTTATTTCATTTTCTAGAGAATGTCGAACCACTCTTGTCCCTGGATTGTCATAATATTTATTCAGAATCATACTGCTAATAAAATGACTGTCTAATGTAATCTGAAAGTCGTTATCCACAGTAAAAAAAGGATGGTTGTGTAAATGGTTATAAATGAAAATGACTCCTTGCTTGTCAGGTAAATTTTCAGAGCCTTTTATTTGTACTCCCACAGATGAAAAAGCATCTTGGATATGTTGGGCACTATCGGCACGTGCTTTATCGTAAGAGTTTAAGTCTGGCAAGGCTATAATTTGGTTATAGCTATTTTTTAATGCCTTCAATAGGGCTTTGTCTTTATTCATTTCCTGCTGCTAAAAATGATAAAAGTTGTTGTACATGCGCTGTGTCTTCTAT
>JAYPBW010000012.1:0-2827 GCA_038124405.1 Flavobacteriaceae bacterium
CTAATCACAGAAGAATTTAGTGTTATACACTCGAAAATTTTTAATAAATTTTTCATGACATTAAAAGTTTAGATTAATTCCTAATAAATAAGTAGAGGCAATAGGGTAAAAGCCTTTATCAATTCCGCCTCCCAATGGAGCTCCAGTATTTGCAGAGGGGTCGTATCCATTATAGTCTGTAATGGTAAATAGATTGTTACCCGATACGTATATTCTAAGTTTATCAACGCCAGCGTTGGAACCAAGCAAATTAGTGAAGTTATATCCAATCTGTACGTTTTGTAAACGAATATAAGAGGCATCTTCGACGTGGAAATCATTAAAGAAGTCAGCGTTAATATTTTTTCCTAATACTGCTCTAGGAACGCTATTACTCGTGCCAGAACCTTGCCATCTTCTGAGCATATATGTGCCGCGGTTGGCGTATAAATCTGCTCTTTCGTAATCGCGAACCAATTCGTGCCCTAGCGAAGCAAAAGCATTTGCACTAAAGTCAAGGTTTTTGTAGGTGAATCCTATACTAAGTCCCATTTCTAAATCTGGGATTGGATCTCCAATATTGGTACGGTCAGCAGAAGTAATCTGCCCATCCCCATTCATATCTACAAAACGTAAATCTCCAGGTGCAATATCACCGATAGTACTGTACTTCTCTTTATCGCCGTTTTTATCTGTTCCATGAATTGCAAACGCAGCAGCGTTTAAGGCGTCTATTTCAGACTGTGTTTGGTAAATTCCATCCGTTTTGTATCCATAATAATGACCAAGCGCATATCCAGGCGCCATACGGGTTATGCCTGTTTGACTAATTCCAACGCCATACTCGCCGCCTTCAGGCGTAGTTCTTCCGTTAAGCGAAAGAACTTCATTATCGATAGTGGTGATGTTAAAGTTAAAATTTAGATTAAAGTCATCTGTAATGTTGTCATTATATCCAAAAGAAACTTCTACTCCTTGATTTTGAACTGTACCGGCGTTTACAAAAGGACTCAAACTCACAAAGCTTGGTGCACCACTACCTGTTATACCAGAAATTTGAGGTTCTAATAAAAGGTCTTTTGTTTTCTTTCTATACACATCGGCGCTTAGGTTGAGCTTATTATCAAATAAGCTTAAATCAAGTCCAATATTTACATTTTCTTGCTCTTCCCATTTCAAATATGGATTATCAAGTTTACCCGGAGCTTTACCGAATATAAGTTCGCTGCTTTTGGTAATATTTCCAGGGTCGACAGTTGCAAGTCCATTTAGTCTTCTCAAATAAGAAAATGAAGAAATGCGATCATTACCAATTACACCAAAACTCGCGCGTAGTTTCAGGTTTGATATCCAATCGGCATTTTGTAAAAAGTCTTCTTCAGAAACATTCCACCCAATAGAACCCGAGGGGAAATAACCCACATTTCGGTTGTCTTCAGAGGAAAATTGAGAAGAAACATCTCTACGGAAAACCCCTGAGAATAGGTACTTTCCTTTATAGTTGTATTGTACTCGGGTAAAGGCGGAAACTAATCGGGTGTCAAACCAATCGTCTCCTCGCTCAATCGCTGCAGCGTTAAAACGTGGGTCAATAGTCATTCCCGCATCCCAAACCGTTTGTCCTAACATGTTTGTTCCGGTTGTTGTTCTTCCCGTATTTCCAAAGAAAAGCCCTTTATTTTGATAGATTGAGCCCCCTAATAGAACTGTTAAGTCGTGATCTTGGTTGAAGGTATTGGTATAAGTTATATAGCTGTCTAATGTCCAGTCGTCATAGTTAGCACCATTATCAATAACTTCATTAGTGATTTCAGCATCACTAAGTTTATCTACCGAATCTACAATATTGTTGCTTTTTCCATTACCATAAAACTGCTCTGGTCTAAAAGTGTCTTCAAGAACAGTAGCGTGATTGATGTTAAACTGTGTTTTGGCGGTAAAGTTTTCCCAAAAGTCATACTCCAATGCCAAAAGACCCGACCATTTTGATGTACGCGCAGTGCTATATGAATTAGCGATTTGCGCTAAAGGGTTGATAATTTCAATTTGTGAAATATCAGTTGCTAAGGCAAAATCACCATTTTCGTCATATACCGGCATGGTGGGGTTGATGTTTACGGCGTTGTAAAGCACTGCACCTATACCGCCTTCAGCAAGGTTATGTTTGGTGGCCTTGAAGTGTAATGCATTGGCCGTTACTTTAAGGTTGTCTAAAATATCGTACTCATAATTGATACGTGCAGTAATGCGTTCATAATTATTACTGGTACCGCCAACAATACCGTCTTGATCTAAATAACCAGCAGCAAAGGTATAAGCAGATTTTTCACCACCACCTTTAACTGTAGCGTTTACCTCAGAAATAGGTGCTACTTCAAATACTTCGTCTTGCCAATCGGTACCATCTTGAGGGTACACAAAAAACTCTGTTTTATTTTTAGCATCATTTACATATTGGGCAAACTCAAACGAATCCATCAAGTCTAACTTGTTACTTGTGACTTGCATTCCTGTGTAAGTATCAACATTTACATCTAGCTCCGAATTTCTTCTGCCTGATTTTGTTGTAATAAGGATAACTCCATTAGCCGCTTGAACTCCATAAATACCGGCTGTCGCATCTTTTAGTACGTTAATACTTTCGATGTCGTTAGGGTTAAGCGCATTAAGGTCGCCAATGCGGTTTCCGTCTACTAAAATAAGCGGTGCATTGTTTCCATTTGTGGTAATCCCGCGAATGCGAATATTAAGACCGCTTCCAGGAGAACCCGATTGTGAAGTAATATTTACCCCAGCAACTTGTCCTTGTAAAGCTTGCTCGGCACGAACAGGATTGAGTTTTTGAATG
>JAYPBW010000012.1:2837-15989 GCA_038124405.1 Flavobacteriaceae bacterium
TGGATTCAGCGCCTAATACACTTACCGCTCCTGTAACTTCTTTTTTGGATTGAGTTCCATATCCGATCACTACAATTTCGTCAAGGGCATCTGCCGAAGAGGAAAGAGTAATATTAAAGCTAGTTGCATTGTTTACTGCTATCTCTTGTGTTTCATAGCCTAGGTACGAAACAATCAAGGTGGCATTTCCAGAAACTGCTGATAATTGGAACGCTCCATCAAAATCTGTAGTAGTTCCATTATTGGTGCCTTTAACCAAAACAGTTGCTCCTGGAAGAGGAATTCCGCTTTGGGATTCTGTAACTGTACCACTTACTTGCTGTGCAATTAAAATGGTAGAAGTTAGAAAGGTAACCAATACGTTAATTATTAGTTTATTCATTGTTAAATTGATTTTGCCCAAATATAATAGGTGAAATTGTTAGAATGGAAAAAACCATGTATACAATATGTATACAACGCAAAAAAATAGGTCAGAAATTATCAGTTCTACAATGAAAGAATGTACTCTGTTAAATTTTGATCATGTTCAAGAGTCATTTTTTTGCGCAAACGGTACCTTTTGATATCTACACTTTTAACAGAAATGTTAAGTAGAGGTGCAATTTCTTTTGAGGATAAGTTAAGTCTTAGATATGCACATAGCTTTAAATCATGATTCGTGAGAGCGGGGTGAATTTCCTTTAATCGCCTTAAAAAGTCTTTATCGGCATTGTCAAAGGCTTGTTCAAAAAACTCCCAATCATCATTGTTTTTAAGTGATCGCTTTATAGTTCTTAACACACGTGACACCGTAGGATTTGAAGAAGCTGGCTCTAAATCGTTAAGTAAAGCGTTCATGAATTGATTCTTCTTTATCATTGCCATAGTAGATATGGCAAGTTCTTTATTTTTTTGTTCGATATTATCTTCTAACTGCTCGTTCTTTATCCGCATGATTTCCTCGTTTTGCTTTAACTCCATAAGGTCTAGTTTACGCTGATTTTCTAGAATGAGCTTTTCTTGTTCTCTTCTATAATAATTGGTATATCTAGTATTTACAATGCGAAATAACCCAAACATAAGTAAGACATATCCAATTAATGAGACCGTTGAGAGATACCAAGGGCGTCTAATTTTAATAGGTGTTATGTGTTCCTCTAAACTTACCACATCACCAATCATAGCTCTTGCGGTCAACGTATAGCTACCATACCTTAAATTGTTATACATTACTGTAGCATCTTCAGACCATTCCGACCAATTTTCAGAATAACCCTCTAGTTTAAATTGAAAAAGTGCTTTTTCAGCATTGGTGTTGTTGACAATAAAATAGCTTGCCGATATGGTGTTGAAGTCTGCCTTTAAGTCTATGTCATTTGATATATGAATATGGTGTTTTTGGTTGTCTTTATCAGAAGCTGTAAACGCATCCAAATACATTTTTGGAGAAGAAGATTTAATTTTGGAAATGTCAAAAAGAAAAAATCCATTAGAAGTTCCAACTAAATACTCATCATTTTCAGCATGACTAATATTTTCAAAACCTGTATTAGTTTTTCTTAGGTCATAGGACAGAGGAAACTTGTTTACAATAAACTCATTAGAGAGTGCGCCCTTTTCAACACGAATCAAATTATTTCGATCGAAAAACCAAAGGTACTTTTCCCTATCAACAACCATTTTTGCAGAAGTGAAATTGTTCTCATTAAACATAGAGGATATGTGTTGGTTTTTTTCAAATTTATTTGACGTTACATCAAATTTGTAAAAACCATCTTTGGAAAAATAATAAACATCTCCTTGAAAAGCTATCATACTGCTGTAAAGGCTTGTAGGTACATCGGGGATTTGAGCGGCAGATAATACCGCTGACTTTTCTGCGTTCAACGTTAACTTGAACACTCCTTTATATTCATGACTAACCAAAATCTCGTTTTCGTTTAACACTTCAAAAAAACGAGAAGACATAGAAAAATTTTGAATGCGGTTACGGTAACGCCACGTATTACCTGATTTTTCAAAAAGATGAAAACCATTATAGCTACCCGCTAGTAATTGGGTGTTACTGAGTTGTCTAAACATCCAAAATCCAGGGCTGGTAGATAAAGGAGTAACTGTTGCATTATTAACAATGAAAGCCCCTTTATCATGACCGCAAAAAAGAGTGTTGTCAATCACTTGTAAAGACCACACTTGACTGTCTAGCCCAAGAATTGGTTTTAGTGGTTCTGAGGAATTGTTGCGTTTGTAATATAACCCTTGGTTAGTCCCCACATACAATACATCGCCTAAAATTTTTGTCGTATAAACAGTTCCTATTGCTTTTTGAGTAACACTATAAAATAATTTTGGTGATGCAAGTGAAACATACGCAAGGCCGTTATCAAGCCCCAGCCAAATTCCATTTTCATTATCAGAAAGAACAGATAAAACAGTGTTATTTAATAAGCCTTCATTTGTGCCAATATGTTGGATAAGTTCTCCTGAATCCGTAAGGATATAAACACCATTTTTAACGGTCCCTAAAACCAATTGCCCTTTAGAAGTTTGTGTAAAGCTAAATACAACATCTCGTGACAAGTCTGAGCTTACTTTTAAATTTACAGCTGAGATGTATTCGTTGAACAAAAGCAACCCACCATCTCTAGTTACTATAAGGATACCTTTGGAGGTATTGGCTAGACCGGTTACCATGTTGTTTTTAAGGGCGTTAGCTCTAATATAAAGCTCGGCCTTTTCATTTACTATTTTATAAATAGAAAGATTGTCATCTTGATAAAAGATATTATCTCCAACAACAAACAGTTTTAAAATTCCAGAGATAGGCGTAAATGTGTTTAGACTTCTTTTAATTTGGTTATAAATAATAAGGCGGTCTAGAGACTGAAAAATCACAAATTGTTTATGAGGAACAATATTCCAAATTTGCTCATCTTCAATCATATCAAAATCCAATGTTTTCACTAAAGAAGTATACTTCAATTGGCCGTTATCTTGTCGCAACCAGTAACCAAAATCCATGTAAGCCCCTGTATAGACGGCACTATTGTTTACAAATACTGATCGGAGAATTGTATTGTTGGGAGTAGGATGTAAATCCCAATTAGAACCATTAAATTCTAATAATCCAAAATTATTTGCTACGTAAACTCTATTATAAGCATCTTGTGAGATTTTCCAGTTTTGGTTTCCAGCCTGGTAGAGGTCGGTAGAGTAATTTTGTATAGGTGGATGATACTGTGATAATAGCATATTGGTGCATAATATGCTGATTATAAGGAGATTAATTTTTTTAAAACACAAAACGATTGGATTATTGTAGATACAAATCTACATAAATTGAATAAATAAAATGGAAATGGTTATTTCATTAAGCTGACTATACAAAAACATCTGTGCAAATCATTTAATCACCTTACTTAGAAAATACTTATATTTAAAACAAAAAATGAAAAAAAGAAGAGATTTCTTGAAAGAGGTGTGCCCCACAGTTGCGTTTGCTTTTTTTGGAGTGAGTTTTTTAGAGGCATGTAGCAGCGGTGATGACGATGTTGAGACTACAAATCCTGGCAATGGAAGCGGCTCTGGATCAGGAAGTGGATCGGGCACTGGTAGTGGTAGTGCCGGTACAGGGTTTACTGTAAGTGGAAGCACCTACACCATTGATTTAACACATAGTAATTTTAGTGATTTGGCTACAGTTGGCAACTGGAAAAATGGCAAAAGCTTAGGTATTCCTGCGCTATTTTTACGTATTTCAGCAACTACGTTACAAGCCTATACAAATGTATGTCCATTTCACCTTAGAGACAACGAATGGGTGCTTGAGAGTGCCAATACCTTTAGATGTAATCACCAGCAAAATCGTTTTTCAACTGATTGCAACAATTCAACCTCATTGAAATGTTACACCAGTTCACTTAGTGGAGATACGTTAACTGTAACTATTAGTTAGTAGCTTCAATTGATTTGTTTACGAAACAAAACCTACGTTTTTTAAAAAATTAGAGAAACAAGCCTAGAAGAGTCATACTTGATTCATTTTTTGGACTATTTAGTAGGTGAATATTTTTGGTAATTCATAACCGATATATATACAACCCATTCATATTATTCTTTCATTTGCAAAAATTTTTATAAATGAACTCAAAAGTTACAATTGGTTCTGAAGAATGGGTTTCATTAGGTGATTTGAACATCCCTCACATCAAGGCACGTATTGACAGTGGAGCTAAAACCTCAAGCCTACATGCTTTAAATATTCAACCTTATCAAAAAGAGGGTCAGACTTGGGTAAGTTTTGATGTATATCCCATTCAAAATGATGGAAAAAGAAGGGTGAAATGTAATGCATTAGTTACAGATAAAAGAATTGTAAAAAGCTCAACTGGAAATAGAGAACAAAGATTTGTTATTCAAACATTCATGACTATTGGAGATCATACTTGGAGTATAGAAATAACACTAACAAATAGAGACTCGATGGGATATAGAATGTTGTTAGGGCGAGAGGCTATGAAAGGGAGGTTAATTGTTGATCCTGAAAAAAGTTTTTCTCTTGGGAAAATTAGTGATAGTACTGTTGTTGGTTCTTACGAGAAATTTAGGAATAACACAACAGGACTTAGAATAGGTTTATTGGCTTCAAATCAAGAATTGTATAGCAACAGAAGAATTATAGAAGCTGCCGAACAAAGAGGACATCAAATAGAATTTTATAATATCCGTCAATGTTTTATGAAACTGGATGCTTCTACTCCACAAATTTACTATCGAGGAGGAGAAACCATTGAGAATATAGATGCCGTTATCCCCAGAATTAGGCCTGCACAAACCTTTTATGCTTGTGCTCTTTTACGCCTATTTGAAAGTATGGGTGTGTTTTGTTTGAATACATCAGATTCCATAATTCAGTCAAGAGATAAATTATTTTCACTTCAATTGCTTTTAAGCAAAGGAGTCAAAATACCAACAACAGGATTTGCAAGTTCGCCATTAGATACAAACGATTTGATAGAAATGGTTGGTGGGTCTCCATTAATCGTAAAGCTGTTGGAAGGAACTCAAGGCAAGGGTGTAGTGTTGGCTGAAACAAAAAAGGCAGCTGAAAGCGTTATTAATGCTTTTAAAAGTTTGAAAGCAAATATTTTAGTTCAAGAGTTTATCAAAGAGGCGGATGGAAAAGATATTCGCTGCTTTGTGATTGACGGAAAGGTTGTTGCCTCTATGCAACGTACTGCCCCTCCCGGAGAATTTCGAGCAAATGTTCATTTAGGCGGTTCTACAGCTTTAATTAAAGCCACCGCTGAAGAACGTAAGCTTGCGATAAAAGCAACCAAAGCAATGGGGTTAAGTGTTGCAGGTGTTGATTTAATTCGATCATCTGGTGGTCCATTAGTTCTTGAGGTTAACTCTTCACCTGGTTTGGAGGGGATAGAAGCAGCAACACAAAAAGATATTGCACAGATGATGATTAAATCAATCGAAAAAAAGTGTAATTATGTTGCTTTAAAAACATAAAGAATATACCCTAACCAAAAAAAAAATGAGGATAATTGTAGCCTCGCCAGGAATCGAACCTGGATCTAAAGTTTAGGAAACTTCTATTCTATCCGTTGAACTACGAGGCTTATTGTAGCAAACTAAAAATACCGAAAAACAAAAATTGAATCAACACCAAATGAAACGAAAAGACTCGATCTTTTTGTTTCACTTGGCTTTGGTATACCCACTGTATTGGAAAGGCAACTAAAAACCACCCTATGTAATTTGAAATGGGAGCTGTTTCGTTTGCAAATTCCCAATAGTCAAATTTTGGAGCAACAGGCTCGATTACCAAGTCCAATAAAACCATAAGCAAGGCTCCAAACATAGCGGCTACAACAGTGCGCTTAAAAAAAACAGCGCCAACTGCTCCTGTTATAAAGGTAAGCATGACCCAGTTTGCACCTATAAGTAACGGCACTCCACCAACTTTTACTCCAAGGTTATCTCCATAAACATATTGTCCAAAAATGAGGCCGTAATTCACACCTAAAAGTTCTACGCACATACCTACCACAAACGCAACAACGGCAGCAAGAAGAACCCTTTTGTTTACATCAGGTAAGTTTACAAAAAGCAAGATTATGGTTATAAATAAATTTACTGGTGTTGTCTCTAAAAACAATTCCCTATCAATAAACAATATTCCCAAAATACCCGAAAAATGAAAAAGCCATATCAGCCCAATAGATATTTTGGCTGTTGTCGTTTTCGGAACAAATAAATTCTTCATGGCTTTGGTGTTAGGTCAGAAACAATTTTTGCAGACAATAAGCATAGCGGTATTCCACCTCCAGGATGAACACTACCACCACAAAAATACAGGTTTGAAATTTCAGACGAAAAGTTTGGATGTCGTAAAAAGGCTGCCATCTTGTTGTTTGATGATGCGCCATACAAAGCACCCAAATAAGATTGTGTTCTTGCTTGAATTACAGGTGGTGTCATCATCCACTCTTCTTTAATAAATGGGGTGATGTCGGTTTGTAAAATCCGAGAGATTTTTTCAATAACGCATGCTTTAAGTCGTTCTGCTAAAACATCCCAATCCTGTCCTGTGTCGTGGGGTGCGTTGACCATCACAAACCAGTTTTCCTTGCCTTTAGGTGCGTCTGAGGGCACGTCTTTTGAAGTAATATTTACATATACTGTTGGATCTTCGTAAAGAGATTTTTTTGTAAAAATAGCGTCAAATTCAGCAGGGTAATCTTCGCTAAAAAAAATGTTATGCAAATCGAGTTGCGGAAAAGTCACTCCCATACCCCAATAAAAAATAACCGCTGAACTAGAGCGCTCTTGAGACAATATTTTTTCGGGCTGTTTCTGATTTGGCAATAGTTTTCGATACGTAGGAACTATATCCATATTTGAAACCACAATATCGGCGTAGTGTTCCGCGCCACTCGCGATAATTCCTTTTGCAGCTCCTTGCGCAACGCAAATTTGCTCAACACTATGATTTAAATGAAACCGAACTCCTTGACGTTTAGCTAATTCGTAAAGTGCATTACTAATCTCGCCCATTCCTTTTTTAGGAATATAGGTGCCATAATGTTGTTCCAAGTGCTGCACCAGGGTCATCATACCCGGAGTTTGATATGGGTTAGAACCATTATAGGTGGCAAATCGGTTATAGAATTGCACCAGATGAGGTTCTTGAAGTTGTGACCGATTAACACGGTCTAGCGAATTGTCTATTTCAAATGAAAAATAATTGACAATCCCCAAGAGGGTTTCTTTTCTAAGAAACGTTTTCCATTGGTGTAAAGATCGCTCCAAAAATAATGGGCGGGTGCGATCAAATTTCTTTTTTGCTTTGTCAAGATACCTTTTTAGAGTTGTTTTTGGCACATGGAGTTTTTCTTCTACTTCATCCATAAAGCGATTGGTATCGCCATAAGCGGTAAGCCGCACGCCATCTTCCCAAAAATAATTACAGACAATGTCTTTTCTTTTATACTCAAAAAAGTCTGTTGGGTTTTCGCCACAAAGTGTAAAAAGCTCATCTACAAACTGTGGCATGGTAAACAATGAAGGGCCAGCATCAAAACGATAATCGCCTAATGAAAATGTAGAAAGTTTTCCGCCCACATAGTCGTTTGCCTCAAAAACCTCCACATGATAGCCTTTTTGTGCTAATCGAATTGAAGTAGCTATTCCACCTATTCCGGCTCCGATAATGATTGCCTTAGTCATTGCTATTCAGCGTTAGTGGTGATACTGCAAAACGTGCAAACAAATCTTCTTTATACCAATTCCGTTTTCTTGTTTTTTTAACAATGTTTGCATGTGCCGAACTTTTATAAGCAAATGTTTTTACGTCTTCTAAGCTTTCCCAAATACTAAATGTAGCTTGTTGCACCATGGGCCACTCACCTATGCCTTTGTACCACAACACTCCCTTGGCATTTTGTATTGCTTTTGAAGCAGCAGGAACAGAACGCCAAAACTCCAATAACCTACTTGGGCGAAGTGTAGCCCTTGTAATTATACCTATTTGCTCATGGTCTTGAAGTGGTCTTTGAGTTGCTTTAAACGGATTGATTTCTCCCCAAAGCCCATGGCTTTGAAGCGGATATAGTGAAAAATGTTGTTGAGATGATGAGCGCGTAATAAAAGCTTTCATCACATTGCTATCTTTCAAAAAAGCAGTAGCCTCTTCCTTTGATTTCCAAATGGTCAGCAGCGCATAGGTAGAAAAATCAGGCCAAAGGCTAAAACCGATACCAGCACCCGTTCCCAAGGTTTTTACAAATTCCACACCCGAAAGTTTATGGATTTGTGGCAATGCACGCTGCATTTGAGTAAATGCCCAAAATTTGTTTTTGGTATACGTAAAAAAGCTTAAAACAACCTGTTGCGACATGTGTTAAAGATAAGGGTATTGTTACAAACTACGACGACAAAATTAGATTGCAAGGCATATTTAGTATTTTATCTTTGCTTAAAAATTAAAAATGAGAGTTTTCACACTTTTGCCGCTATTATTCCTAATCATATTGCACACATCTATCAAAGCGCAAAAAGTGCTTGAGCATTACCCATTGCCGCAAGTGTTAGAAGAAACTTCTGGTTTAGTCGTGCTGAATGACACGCTATGGACACACAATGATTCGGGAAACGAAGCTGCCTTATATGCCATAAGTACAAAAGGGAAACTCCTTGCCAAAAAGAAATTGAATAACCACATTAATATTGATTGGGAGGATATTACCACAGCAAATGGAAAACTCCTTGTGGCTGATATGGGCAACAATTTTGGCACACGAAAAAACCTGTATCTCTTAGAAATTACCATTAAAAATGCAGGGGCAGAAGTGTTAGACTCTATTCCGTTTTATTATCCCGAACAGCAAAACTTCGGGTTTCAACAAGCAACTCCTTTTGATGCTGAGGGGCTGATTTTTATTGAGGATAATCTTATTGTTTTTACCAAAAACCGAAGTACTAAAACCACCTAACTTTATGTGATTTCTAAAAAAAATAACACAACTAAAAAAATAGGTTCACTCCCCGTAGGCTCACTCATTACAGGGGCCGACTTTCATCAAGATAGTAACACGCTTATGTTAACTGGATATGGAAAAAACAAGCGGCAGTACCTTTATGTGATTTCAGATTTTTCACTTGCTACTGTTCCAACCCTAGCGTTTAAGCAATATGAACTCGACTACAGAGGCGCACAGATTGAGGCCATTTCTGTTATTGATGAAAAAACAGCTTGGATCACTTCAGAAACCACAAGAAAATATTTGGCATTCCTAGCAAAGATTGAACTGCCCTAAGCATTCATTATTCTTCAATAGAAGTTAATTATCTTAGCTCAAAAATACACTATGCCTAAAATTGTCGCCTTTGGCGCAAGTTCAAGTTTGAACTCAATAAATAAAAAACTTGCCCATTTTGCTGCACAACAAATTCCAAATGCTACCATTAATTTGTTGGATTTAAATGATTTTGAAATGCCCATCTACAGCACTGACCGTGAAAAAGAGGGTATTCCCGAAAAGGCTCATGATTTTAAAACTGCGCTCAAAGCAACAGACGGGATTGTTGTTTCTTTTGCTGAGCATAACGGCGCATATACAACGGCATTCAAAAATATTTTTGATTGGATTTCCAGATTGGAAAAACCCATTTGGTGTGGCAAACCTATGTTTTTATTGGCAACTTCAACAGGTGCACGTGGAGCCATTACAGTTCGAGAACTTGCACACTTACGACTATCAAGAGACAATCCCAATATCCCAATGTTTTCACTGCCCTCTTACAATGAAAATTTTGATGAAAAAGTTGGAATTACGGATTCGGAACTTTACAACAGCTTTAAAGTAGCGCTGAACAAATTTACAGCACAACTACCCCAATAAACTCCCTGCCATTACTAGCATAATGGCGTTTTCAATAAAGGTGGCCTCGGTCATGGGAAGATTTAGAACCGTTCCCAAACAAGCGCATTGCATTTGTTTTTTTTGCACCAGCACCCGAATAATACCAACAGTGGTAATACCTAAAAGTATTATTGTGGCAATCAAAATACCGTCTGGTACAATATCTCGAATATAACAGAGTCCTAGCCCGAGCTCCAAAAACGGATACACCCAACCGTAAAAAGGAAGTGCTGCCGCCAAAGGATCGTATTGCTTGAAACTACTTTGGAAACCCTTTAAATCAAGAAACTTAAAAAACGAAAACACCATAAAAAAAAGGCCCATAAAATCGTGCATCATGGCGTTAGCGTCATAAGAAGGGATCTGAACTAGGATGGTGCCAAGTGTTATAAACCCAAATATCAAAAACAGCGGAAAAAGTTGTTTGAATTTTGAGGGTTGTTGAAACGACGCGTCTAACAAGGCATATTTTTTAGGAAGCACTGCCGTAATTTCAATGTCTTTAATATGCTGATTAACAACTAATTCTACTTTGCCCGTTTTATGATTTGGTGTGGCTTTTGAAACGCCCTCAAGAACTTCAAGGGTTCCTTTTACAGACTTTTCACAACCTGAACAGGTCATTCCAGCAATATGTACAATTTGTGTTTTCATAGGGCTTTGTATTAGCCCACAACCATTGGTACTTCTATTAATAATAGTTGTGCGTTTTGGTGTGCAGTTACCTCAAAGGTAGCAGAATCTGTAATTCCAAGCGCATCTCTAGGTGCCAAAACCTGTTCTCCAATTTCAACTTCCCCTTCAATCACAAATGCATACACGCCATTGCCCTCCGCTTTGAGGTCATAGTATACCGATTTCTCTTCTTCTAAATCTAGCATATGAAACCAGGCATTTTGATGAATCCAAACACCTTGGTCATTTGGGTTTGGTGACAAAATTTGAAAAGGCTCATTTTTTTTGTGAAGCGTGTGAATAGGTATTTGATCGTAGCGAGGCGCAACATTCCTCGTGTTGGGAAAAATCCATAATTGCAATAGATTAATTTCACGATCTGCGTTTTTATTATATTCACTGTGATGCACACCTGTACCAGCACTCATCACCTGAATCTCGCCCTCCTTAATCACTTCGCTATTTCCCATGCTGTCTTTGTGTTCCAAATCGCCACGAAGGGGTATGGTAATAATTTCCATATTGTCGTGCGGATGTGTCCCAAATCCCATTCCGCCTTGAATAACGTCGTCGTTGAGCACACGCAGTGCTCCAAACTGTATGCGTTCGGGGTTAAACCAACCCGCAAAACTAAAACTGTGTTTTGCCTGAAGCCAACCATGGTCAGCACTTCCTCTAGAATCGGCAGCATGAAAAATAGTTTGCATAATTTATGTTATTATTAAATAAAATCTGCTACAATTTTACCTGAAATTAATGCCGGAGGCACTCCAGGACCAGGTACAGTAAGCTGTCCCGTAAAATACAATCCATCTACGGTTTTACTTTTCATTTTTGGTCTTAAAAAAGCTGTTTGCAATAAGGTATTTGCCATGCCGTATGCATTGCCTTTATAGGAGTTGTACACTTCCTTAAATTCCTTTACACAAAAGGATTCATTGAACATGATGTGCTTACCAATATCTTCCCCTGTAAGTTGTTCCATACGGTTTAGGACAATATCAAAGTATTGTTGTCTAAGCTCGGGAGTGTCTTCTAAATCGGGGGCAATCGGAATCAAAATAAAACAAGCCTCTTTGCCCTTTGGCGCCATAGAAGTATCGCTTTGTGAGGGCAAATTCACATAGAAAAGCGGTTCTTTTGGCCATTCGGGGGTGTCGTAAATACTTTCGGCATGCGCATCAAAATCTACATCAAAAAAGAGGTTATGATGAGCTAGAGAATCCAGTTTTTTGTCTAGTCCTATATAAAATAACAAGGACGAAGGTGCAAAGGTTTTTTTGTCCCAATAGGCTTCGGAATAAGCGCGTTTCTCTTTAGGCAATAAGGTTTCGGTATGGTGGTAATCGGCGCCCGAAATAACTACATCAGCATCAAAAATACGAGCCCCAACGCGAACCCCAGAGGCTTTCCCATTGTCAAGTAAAATTTCATCTACGCCATGATTGGTGTGATAGGTTACTCCTAACGATTTACCCAGCGCAACCATAGCTTCTACAATTTGATACATACCACCTTTTGGGTGCCAGGTACCAAGGCCAAAATCGGCATAGTTCATAAAGTTGTAAAAAGCAGGGGTGCTTTCAGGTTTTGCACCCAAAAACAATACGGGAAACTGCAACAACGAGCGCAGTTTGGGATTTTTAAATTCTTGCTCGACTTGTTTTCTAATGTTGGTAAAAAATAAGCCTACTTTTTTGACGGTTTGCAACGTTACCAGTTCTAGCGGCGACACCCCTGGGCGATATACCAAGTCTTTAACCGCAATGTCGTAGTTGTTTCTCGCTTTTGTGAGGAATCGCTCTAATTTTGCACCACTTCCGTCTTCAATTTTTTCAAATTGTTTCGCAATTTTTGCAATACTATCTTCAACAGGAAACACATCGTCTTTTCCAAAAACTACCTGATAGCCGGGCGCAAGGCGATCGAGCTCGTAATAATCTGAAACTTTCTTGTCAAAATCGGCAAAAAAGGATTCGAATACATCGGGCATCCAATACCAAGATGGGCCCATATCAAATGTAAATCCTTCTTTTTTAAACTGACGCGCCCTTCCGCCCAGTGAATCGTTTTTTTCAAGCACCTGTACTTGGTATCCTTTTTTTGCTAAATAGCATGCAGCCGAAAGTGAAGAAAATCCCGACCCTACAATGACAATTTTTTTCATAGAACTACAAATTTAAGCTATAATTCAATGCGGTTTTAGGCTTTTGATTGGTAATATTTATTGTATTTGAAGCCTAATACCAACGCAATTTTTTTATTTTTATAAAAAATAAGAACTATGGCTACATACGAATGCAATCAATGTGGTATGTCAGTGAATGCCACTTGTGGCAAATGCGATGTACCCTTAGAAAATGGACATCTATCCTTAGACGACGGAAGTGAAGTGCAAATTTCGCAATGTCCTTCTTGCGAAGGAAAAATCAAATCCCCGCAATGCTGCGGCGCAGACATGAGCTGCGACATCTAATGATTCACTACACATCTGAAAATGTTTTTGATGCTCTTGGTGATGTTGCATCTGACTGGGAATGGAACGCTGACGCGCTTACCG
>JAYPBW010000012.1:15999-31366 GCA_038124405.1 Flavobacteriaceae bacterium
TAAAAAAGCCTTTGAGTTTATGACGCAAGTAGCAGAAATAGCTGAAAAACTAAATCATCACCCCGATTGGCATAACAGCTACAATCGTGTTGTCATTTCACTACGCACCCATGACCAAAATGCCGTTACCGACCTTGACATCGCCCTAGCTAAGGAAATTAGTGTACTGGCAAAAGCAGTACACTAGGCTCCAAAAAACCTCCTATTAACAGATTAGAATAGCCAATTTATACCAACGCCAGACTTGTTTATTGCTATATGAACAATATAAGGGGTTGTTTTTTGCCATGTAGATACATTGTAGATATATATTTTTCTAATCTGATAATTTGGTTGTATATATTTGAACAAATCAAAAATTATGAAACAATTATTTACTTTATTAACATTATTATTTCTTGGAGTATATATCTCACAAGCACAAGTAGTGTTACAAGATTTTTCAAATGCATCTAACAACGCAACAGCGGATGTATATGGAGGTTTTGGTGGAGGTCAAACGGCAGCTAATACAGCTGTAGCTGATCCTGTTGATGCCAACAATACTGTACGTCAAGTAACTGTTACTACTGGAGGAGATACTTGGAAAGGAATTTTCATCAGACCTCAAACACATTATATTGACTTAACTGCAAATCAAACTGTTAGTTTAAAAGTCTATTCAACTACTGCTATTCACTTACGAGGTATTATTCAGGCTGGGCAAAGCGGACAAACCAACATTGATGACGCTGCAAACACAGTAGCTCACACGGGAAGTGGATGGGAAACACTTTCATTTACCTTTACAGGTGCTACAGGTGAGTGGAATGAATTAGCAATAAGAACATCTGTTGATGCTGCGGGGACATTAAATAATACTGCGGCTTATACTGCTTATTTTGATGATTTATCTGCTGTTCAAGGGTCTGCTATCCCTGTTCCTGCTGTTCCTTCAGACTCACCAGCAGCGCCTACTAAAGATGCTGCAGATGTAATATCAGTATACAGTGATGCTTACACCGATATCGCAACAGAATACAATCCAAACTGGGGTCAATCTGGTTCCGTAAGTACAAATTATGATGTTGGTGGAAATAATTTGATGGTATATTCCAACTTTAATTATCAAGGAACAGATTTGACCGTCACAGACATGTCTGCAATGGAATATTTACATATAGATATTTGGGTGGCTAGTGATGATACAAACACCTACCAAGTTACTCCAATAGGTGCAGGTGAAACACTAGTTAATATCACAACAACTCCAGGATCTTGGAGCAGTGTAGATATCCCTGTAAGCAGTTTTACAGCTGTTAACTTTAGCTCAGTAAACCAAATGAAGTTTGCTGGAGGTAGTGGAAAAAGTATTTATTTGGACAATATTTATTTCTGGAAAGAACCAACAGCAGCTGGTACGGATGCAACACTTAGTGATTTGAAAATTGACGGAACTACTTTAGCTGGTTTCGGTGCTTCAACGAGTTATTCAGTAGCTCTTGTAGAAGGAACAACTACTGTTCCACAAATCACATCTGTTACCACTACAGACACAAACGCAAATGCTGTTACCACACAAGCTACAGCTATTCCAGGAGATGCAACTGTTGTTGTAACGGCTGCAGATGGAACCACAACGGAAACATATACAGTGTCGTTCTTTATTGGAAAGCCTGCAGCTGCTCCAACTGCTCCAACTCGTGATGCTGCCAGCGTAATTTCTATTTACAGCGATGCTTATACTTCAGTTGCCACTAATATGAACCTAGGCTGGGGACAAGCAGGGTCTGTTAATACTACATACGATGCAGGAGATGGAAACAATCTATTGTTGTATTCCAACTTTAATTATCAAGGTACTGAAATAGCTTCGTCAGATATTACTGGAATGAACTATTTACATATTGATATATGGGTAGCTGCCAATGACACTCGAACAGTAAAAGTTTCACCAATTGGAGGAGGTGAAACCTTAGTAACTGTTGCCACTACACCTGGCGCTTGGAATAGTGTGGATATTCCTGTTTCAAGTTTTACTGGTGTTACAACTCCAGGAGCAGTGACTCAATTAAAATTTGATGGTCAGTTTGCAGCAGATGGTGTAACTGCAGATACTGCTGCTCGCTCAGACATTTACCTTGACAATATCTATTTCTTCAGCGGAACGCTTTCAGTTGATGATTTTGACTCATCATTTAACATCTACCCTAACCCGGTACAAAACACGCTTAACGTTAGTGCAGCGGTTACTATTGATGCGGTAAGTATCTTTGATCTTACGGGCCGTCAGGTATTACGTGCTACGCCTAACGCTGCAGCGTTTACATTAGACGTTGCTGATTTAAACAAAGGCATGTACCTTGTTTCGCTTAAATCTGGTGACCAAGAAATGACAACCAAGTTGGTAAAGTAATATAACCAACCCACGTTTACGACAAAATCCCGCCCATGTGGCGGGATTTTTTTTGATGTTAAGGTTTCCCATACAGAAGGTAAAAATGAAAAGCATCACAGCAGATGCAGTACAGCAAGCGCGTGTGTTTAACCTTGCCGGAAAAGAGGTATTGCGTGCTACGCCCAATGCAGCATCCTTTACCCTACATACCGAACACCTAAACAAAGGGGTTTATTTGCTGTCGTTATCTGCTAATGGAAAAGAAACCTAAGCTAAATTGGTGAAATAACCACTTCTATGTTTCTTATTAAGGGAACATTCATGCGATGCCTAGCTTTGGGGCAATTAGGCAGAGCGAAACCCTTCCTTTTTTGGAAGGGTTTCTTTTTTATACCAACTGTTCCTGAGCTTTTCTAAAATTATCTATCGCTACAAAATAGTCGGGGTCTTCCAATACGTTAACCTCGCATATTTTTTCAGCCTTTTTAATTAGTTTAATACAATCAGATGATAAATGACGCAAGTGAATGTTTTTGCCGTTTTTTAAGTAACGCTCGGTAAGTTTATTGATACACTCAATGGCAGATTGATCTACAATTCGAGAGTCTTTAAAATCAATGATTACCTCGTCGGGGTCGTTTTGCACATCAAATTTACTAGCAAACAACTCTATAGATCCAAAAAATAAAGGTCCGTAAATCTCGTAATGCTTAACTCCGTATTCATCTACGTGTTTGCGTGCCCGAATGCGTTTGGCGTTTTCCCAAGCAAATACCAATGAGGAAACGATAACTCCTGCCAACACCGCAATAGCCAAGTCGAACACTACCGTTAGGCCTGTCACAAGCACAATGACAATTATATCGGCTTTAGGTACTTTGTTCCATATACGGAATGTACTCCATGCAAAGGTGCCAATAACCACCATAAACATCACCCCTACTAAGGCTGCTATGGGAACCTGCTCAATATAATTTGAACCAAATAAAATAAAGGCTAATAACGCCAGTGCAGCGGTAATCCCCGAAAGGCGCCCACGCCCTCCAGATTTAATGTTAATAATACTTTGACCAATCATAGCGCAACCGCCCATGCCTCCAAAAAAGCCGTTTACAATATTACCCAGTCCTTGCGCGGCACACTCACGATTACCACTACCATGCGAATCGGTAAGCTCATCAATGAGATTAAGCGTCATCAAAGATTCGATTAAACCAATAGCTGCCAAAATACAGGCATAAGGCAATATAAACAGTAGGTTAGCATAAGATACTTCTACAAAAGGGACGTTAAAACTTGGAAGTCCGGCTTGAATTCCACTTCCACCATTAGCAACAATAAAAGACCGTACCGTTTCAGTTTCTAGGTTTCCAAAAATGACCAATACCGATACCACAACAATAGCCGTTAGTGCCGCAGGGACCTTTTTAGTGATGTAAGGCATTCCAACCATAATAGCCATAGTAAGTACTACTAAGGCAACCATAGTGTAAAGTGGCGTTCCCGAAAGCCAAACACCTTGGCTTTTGAACATGCCCAGTTGAGATAAGAAAATAACAATGGCCAAGCCATTCACAAATCCCATCATAACCGAATGAGGTATCATTCTTACAAATTTTCCAAGTCTCAAAACGCCTGCAGTCACCTGAATTAATCCAGCCACAATAAGCGTAACAAACAAAAATTGCAGTCCTGCCGAATCGTTTCCGCCAATCGCATTTCCTTCACGAACCAAATGCACCATTACAACCGCCATGGCTCCCGTTGCACCAGAGATCATTCCAGGTCTTCCGCCAAAGACAGAAGTGATAAGCCCCATCATAAACGCGCCGTATAATCCTACAATGGGAGACACACCTGCTACAAAGGCAAAAGCAACTGCCTCGGGCACTAGCGCTAAAGCTACGGTTAATCCAGAAAGTATATCGTTTTTTACGCTTCCACCGTTTGTGGAATCTATGAGGTTAAATGTCTTCAAGGGTTAAAATTTAAGGGGCAAAAGTAATGTAATTGTACCTAAGAAAAGGGACTTAACATGATTAACTACCTTTTTTTAATAAATGGTATTTTTGCTAAAGATGATAACGCGATTGTTTCCCATACTACAATGGTTGCCTAATTACAAAAAAACGTTCCTTGCAGGAGATATTTCTGCTGGGCTTACTGTAGGAATTATGCTTATCCCCCAAAGCATGGCTTATGCCATGATTGCCGGACTTCCCCCAGTGTATGGGTTATATGCCGCACTTATGCCACAACTTATATATGCGATTATGGGGACATCTCCGCAACTTAATGTTGGGCCTGTAGCTATGGACTCTTTGCTGGTTGCAGCAGGTTTGGGAGCGCTCTCAATTACTGGGGTAAACGAATACATTGCCATGGCATTGGTGTTAGCGCTTTTTGTGGGGTGCATTCAATTGGTGCTGGGAATACTCAGAATGGGATTCTTGGTGCATTTTCTTTCTAGACCTGTCATCAGTGGGTTTACTTCTGCAGCTGCGCTTATTATTGGATGCAGCCAATTGGGGCATTTGCTTGGTGTTAACGTAACCAGAAGCAGTACCCTTCACAATATACTTTTGGCAGTTGGGTCTGAGTTGAACCAACTAAATCCATTTGCATTTAGCATAGGCGCTGCGGGTGTTGTTCTTATACTTGTGTTGCGAAAAATAAGCAAACGAATTCCTGCAGCCTTACTAGTAGTGATACTGAGTATTTTCGCAGTATTCTTTTTAAAACTTCACACCAAAGGAGTAGAAATTGTGGCCAATATTCCAAGTGGATTGCCTTTATTTGAGCTGCCACAACTAGAACTTTCAACTCTTGGCGAATTGTTTCCTATTGCGTTAACCTTAGCCCTAATTGCGTTTATGGAGGCTATGTCTGTTGCAAAAGCCATGGAAAACAAACACCATTACGGAGTAAAACCCAATCAAGAACTCATAGCCTTAGGAACAGCCAATATTATTGGCGCATTTTTTAAATCATATCCTACAACAGGAAGTTTTACTCGAACAGCTATCAACGATTTAAGCGGTGCTAAAACAGGACTTGCAAACCTTATTAGTGCGCTTGTTGTTGTGCTTACCCTCCTTTTTTTAACTCCATTATTTTACTATTTACCCAATGCGGTATTGGCAGCTATCATATTGGTTGCTGTTTTTGGACTCGTAGATATCACGTATCCAAAACAACTGTTTAATACCCGAAAAGATGAATTTACACTACTTATCATTACATTTTTACTAACACTATTTGTGGGAATTACTGAGGGCATCCTTTTTGGGACACTATTAGCATTACTACTTGTGGTATACAGAACTTCTAAGCCCCATATTGCTATTTTAGGAAGAATTAAAGACACCTCATACTTTAGAAATATAAAACGATTTAAAGAAGATATAGAACAACATCCTGAGGTGCTTATCTTTCGTTTTGACGCGCAACTATACTTCGGAAATAAAGATTATTTTAAGTCTGAATTGTTAGACGCTATTGCTGAGCAAAAAACCAAACCTACTTCAATTATACTAAAATCTGACCCTATAAACTACATTGACAGTAGTGCAGTATTTATGCTTGAACACTTGATACAGGAGCTGCAAAAACAAAAAATTAATGTTCTTTTTTCTGAAGTAATCGGCCCTACAAGAGACATTATTAAAAAATCAAAACTTATAGACTTGATTGGAAAAGAAAATTTCTTTGTAAACACTATGGAAGCCTATGAGTATGCCACGTCAAAAAAGGTAAAAACGAGCTTACAAGAGAAAATTTCACTTCAATCTCAAGAAGAAAAAAACAAATTTTAAAACTGTATTTTTACCAAATTAAACGAAGCAACCATGAACGTAGAGCAACTTTATACTGGGTGTTTAGCTCAAGGAGCTTACTATATTGAAAGTGCTGGCGAGGTAGCTATAATTGATCCACTTCGCGAAACTGCCCCTTACATTGAGCGTGCCAAAAGAGATAATGCCAAAATCAAATATATTTTTGAAACACATTTCCATGCCGACTTTGTAAGCGGGCATCTGACCCTTGCAAAACAAACGGGTGCACCCATAATTTTTGGTCCAAATGCCAATCCAAGTTTCGATGCTAATATTGCAACAGACGGGCAAGAATTCAATTTAGGTAATGCCAAGATTATTGCGCTGCATACGCCTGGACATACGATGGAAAGTACTACCTACTTGTTACGAGATGCAAGCGGAAAAGATCATGCTATTTTTACTGGAGATACGTTGTTTCTTGGTGATGTTGGACGTCCAGACTTGGCTCAAAAAGCTGCACATATGACTCAAGAAGAACTCGCTGCTACACTTTATAAAAGTCTTCGTGAAAAAATCATGCCTCTAGCAGATGATGTCATTGTATATCCTGCACATGGAGCGGGTTCTGCATGCGGTAAAAACATGATGAAAGAAACAGTAGACACGCTTGGGAATCAGAAAAAAATGAATTACGCCCTACGTGCCGACATGAGTAAAGATGAATTTGTAAGTGAAGTAATCGATGGACTGCAACCTCCTCCAGAATATTTTCCGCTTAATGTGAAGATGAACAAAGAAGGCTATGCAGATTTAGATGATGTAATCGCACAAGGCACGCACGCACTTTCGCCAGAAGCATTTGAAGCTGCCGCAAACGAAACTGGTGCTGTAGTACTAGATGTTCGAAGTCAACAAGATTTTGCAAAAGGGCATATTCCTCGCTCTATTTTTATTGGTTTAGATGGTGGATTTGCTCCTTGGGTTGGAGCACTTATTGCAGATGTGAAGCAGCCTATTTTGTTAGTTGCCCCAGATGAAAGAGTTGAAGAAGCAGTTACGCGCTTATCACGAGTAGGGTTTGACAACACCTTAGGCTATTTGGAAGGCGGTTTTACCGCATGGGAACTAGCTGGGAAAGAATGTGACACCGTACAATCTGTTCCCGCAACTGATTTGAAAGGTGTCATGAAAAATCAAAATGTTCAGATTTTTGATGTGCGTAAAAAAACAGAGTATACCTCAGAACATATTCCTAGCGCTGAAAATACACCTCTAAGTAGCTTAAATAACCATTTGTCAACATTTCCAAGTAAGGAAATATTCTATGTGCATTGTGCAGGTGGATACAGAAGCATGATCGCGGTTTCTATCTTGAAAAGTAGAGGGATTCATAACCTCGCTGATGTTTCTGGTGGATTTGCCGCTATAAAAAAAGCAAATATCACTGTTACAGACTACATCTGTCCAACCACTATCTAAATCTGAAAAATTTCAGATTATTCCTCGTAAAATTTTCACATTCAATACAAGAATATGCTAAAAAATTAAGGGGTGATTTGAAAATATGTTAAAAAGTTTTAATCAAAATTTTCATTTATTCAATATTTTAACATAATTTTATTTAAATAATTAAACAATAAATTATGAAAACTAAATTATTATTTACATCACTTTTATTATTATGCTTCTGTTTTAGTACAGCTCAGGATTCAGATTATAAGTGGACTGTCCAAGGTGACTCTTCATTTAATTACATGTCTTCTGATGGTGTCGACGGAGGTATGTTAGGGGTAATGGCACTCTATGACTTCTCTGATAAACTTCAAGTAGGTGCAGACATAGGTCTTGGATTTGGCGACCTAGATATGGATGCCGCTATTGCTGCTGCTGCGCGTTACTTTGTGGGTGAAGATTTGTTCGCTTACGCTGAGTATGCACTAACTGATACTGCAGGTGATGGCCTAACTATTGGAGCTGGTAACAGATTCAAGATAGGAGATAGAGTCGAGTTTAACCCTGCGTTAACGTATGGTTTAGACACAGAGTTGTTAAATCTTGTAATGGGGTTTGCCATCCGATTCTAATCATTAAAATAGTTTTATTGAAAAAGCCTCCTATACAGGAGGCTTTTTTAGTTTATATCTAAAAAATACTACATGAAAATAGGGCTTTTGCCATTAGAGGTTGTAAACTGCTCTAAACGTTATAAATCTAGGTTGAATAAAGGTTTCTGAATTAAGTACTGAAATCGTATTTGCGCTAGTTCTAACTTGAGAATCAATATTCAATATATTTGACATCTTAAGTTCAAATTCCCATTTTGCATCTTTCTCTTTTCGGTACAGCAATTGCGCATCCCAATTTTGAAAAGATTGTGAGGTAGTCTCGGTATCCTGAACCGTATAACTATACTTGGTTATAAACGTAAACTTTTTCATAAAATATGCATCAAAATCTATTGACGGAGACTTGATTATGAATTCTGTATCTCTGCCGCCAAGATTGTTTTGCACAACCCGATATGCATACCGCAAACTTACATTAGGCGCCACCCTGAAATTAGTACGCACTCCGGGTGTAAACGACTGCGTAAACGATTCATTTAAAGATTGCTCCCCTTGAACAAACTGATTGATTTTACTATAGTTAAACGAAGTATTTAGGCTGGCTCTTATTTTACCAAAAGTACGCTGAATACGTCCAAAAATATTGAAATTTTCATCTGCAAAATTTGAGTTAAAAAAGGTACTTGTGCGAATGATATTTTCAAAATTTGTGGTATTTCGAATTTGATCAATATTACTAGAATACGCCATACGTGCAAATACATTAGTGTAGTTAAACAAGTTAAAACTACTGTACAACAAACTCACATTATGAGAAAGGGCATTTTGCAAATCGGGAGCCCCGTATTGAATACTGTTATAACTGTTTAGTACCAATCCGCTGGCAAGTCTAGTAACATCTGTAAATTGATTTTGCATGCGATAGTTCAACGTAAGTGTTTCTCCCTTTTTGATTTGAATACGCGTTTCAAAATCTGGCAAAAGGCGTAAAAAATTATTTTGAACAATCGTGTTGTTTTGGATATTCTTATTGCCATAAGCATGCACAGAAAATCCAGGTGTGAACGTAAATATCCCCGTTCTAAATCGATAATGTACGCCTAAATAAACATCGCTGAAATTGTGTTGAACGTCATTTGTAACACGGCCATCATTAAAGTTTGGCACAGGATCAAATGTTTGGCCATCTGTTAGGAACTGAAAAATATTAGAGTTAAAATCTTGACGGCTTAGAATTGTTCCTAAGGTTATATTCAAATTGCTTTTGCCATTTATAATGTAATAATAGTCTAATTTGGCATCTAGCTGATTAGATTTTATTCGTCTATTTTGACCCAAATTATAGGATGGTAAAGACGTGTTCAATCCCAACGCTATTGCTGTGTTGTCAAATGCATCACGGCTGTCTGGAGTATTCACCAAAATGGCATTATAAAAAGGGTCTTCGTCTTTTATTAAATGCTGCGCTTCTAAGGCAAAAATATTTTTTTCGTTGAGTGTAAAGTAGTAATTCAGGTTTTGATTGAGACTAAATGGCGCTACTTCTTCATTTTGAGTAGTACCCCCAACAACCGACGAAACAATGGATTGGTTTTGAGAATCTTGAGCTGTTTGATAGTAAAAATCATAATCTATTTGGATGTCCATGTTTGGCTTATAAGAAGCATTCCACTTTACCAATGCTTGATTGGAGCGCTCTAAACTGGTCTCGTTGGTAGTCTCGTTTGGAATTTGTAGTGCTTGCTGTGTATATTGAATAAAACTAATTTCCTTAGAGCTTGTCTTGTTTGAATTAAAAATCAAAAAACCTCCTAAGTCTAATTTTTTGTTTGGCGAATAACTAAAATTTGCGGTTGCTAATTTATTCTCGATCTGTAGTGCGTTGTTTTGATTCGTTAAAAAACTAAGGCTGTTATTCCCTAAACTTATATTGGTTCCGCTTTGACTACTTGGTGTCCTAAAACCGCCTGTAAAGCCACGGATATCTCTTCTTGAGAGTGCTAATTCGCCTATATTATTGAGGTCTCCTATAAAGTTGACCGTATATTTTGGACTGTAATAAAAAAGTTTAGGTTGAAATACATAGCGACTATCGGAGGTTGAGTTGCCACCTCCTGCAGTTACATCTCCAAACCAAAAACTCTCCTTTCCTTCTTTTAATTTAATATTAATGGCTACATTATCTTGGTTGTTCCTTACCCCGCTAAGCTGTCCTACTTCGCCATAATTTTTTAGCACCTGTATCTTATCTACAGCACTGGAAGGGATATTGTTGGATCCCAACTTAGTGTCTCCCTCAAAAAAATCTTTGCCGTTAACCATTAACTTGTTTACTACTTTTCCTTCCACTTCAATTTGTCCATCGTCGTTAATTTCAACGCCTGGAAGCTTGTCAATAATATCTTTGAGCTTTCGTTCAGAGCCATTTTTAAAAGAATCTGCATCATAAATTAGCGTATCGCCTCGTACTATAACTGGTATTTTAACCACCACTTCATCAAGAGCAATATCTTCTCTTAACGTGTAGTTTTTTTTCAGGTTTTCAGAAGCTGTTATAAGGGATTCATTCACACTCTGAAGTCCAAAATAGCTCACTTGAATTTTATATTTCGTTTTCTCTTTTAATTTTAAGGAGAATAATCCCTTATCATTTGTCATGGCAAAAGCATCTAGCGCATTTGTAGCATTGTTTATTGCGACTACACTTGCTTTTTCAAGTGGTAGTTGGAGTGTGTCTAACACTTTGCCTTCAAACTTAATTTGTGCATGTCCAACAACAGCACACACTAAAAGCAACAGAGAATACTTTATTTTCATCGTAAAATAGATTTGAGAACCACTAACGTCTTCTGCGGCCCATGTTATTTCGCATTTCAAGCATCTTGCCCATTACAGTTTTTCTATAGTCATTTATGGTTATGACTGTTCCCTTTTTTGGTGGGCTGATTTTTTGTTTTTCATTTGGATTCGAAATGATTTCCGAACATAGTAAAGTGGTATTTTCTGCACTTACCTCTAGAATTAAACCTGGTAATCCCCAAAATTCTGCTGGACCATGTTGAACGGGAATTTGCATGGTGTACCACGCTTCCACTTGGCTTAGCTTTATGTCTTGTTCGGAGTCTTCATCTTCTGGATTAGGAAGGTCATTCCAAGAAAAATTAAACCATTCCAAAGCCTCTTTGGGGACTACTGCGGTGGCCTTAAAGCACGTGTAGCCTCCAACTTCTTTACTCTCAGATCCAAGTTCCCAATTAATGGCAAGCAATTGGTCTTTAACCAAAAAGCGTTTTCCATAAAATTCTTGCGCTTGGACTAGTCGATTTTCAGAGATATTTTTATACTGCTTACCTCGTGCAAAATTGCTCCCCCATGAGTCTGTGGCGCCCGAAATAGCGTCTACTTTTTCTTCTTCAACAAAAAGGGATTCAGAAGCATTAAAACTCAGAATATAGGTTTTTTCTAACCTGTTTTTTAGTCGAGCTTTAATCTGTTTTTTTTGGGCTTCGCTCATCCGCGCGCCCCATCTTCCAAGCTCTAAAGAAGACTTAGAAAAATAATAGGCTTTCCCCTGAAAATCTTGAGTTGGGATAGGGGTAGTAAATGCAAATAATAATGCAATTGCAACGATTGCTACAGTTAATTTCATTTCAATTATTTTTTTAAATATAGTTAAATATTAACGTCCCTAATTGAAAACATAGAGCCGTGAATTAATTATTAGACCGCTGTGGCAATTAAAAGTTTAAATACGCATGATTGTAGTAATAAATCAGGGCGTTTTTAAACTAAATCGAATACATTTGATTAACATTTTTGATTTAGTACTAAATGAAAAAAATAATAGTCATACTCGCACTAACCATAACCACTGGTTCTTGTTCATCATTCAAGTCTGGGCTCACAATTCCTGCCAATCAAACTTTTTTGTTGGGTGAACTAAATGATAAAGACTATTCTGCCAAATTGACTAATAAATCAAATAAAGCTGTCATAATAAAAAAAATTGACAAGGCCTCGGCGGAAGTGATTCAACGTTTTGAATTGAATCCAAATAGCAATACTAAGATTTACATTAGTAAATATGAAACGATTTGTTTTATTAACGAGAATGAAAAAAACATTAAAGTAGATGTTGTCTTGAGCAAGGGAGTACAAGGAATGCGATACATCAATAATAAATAAACGCGTTTATCAAATATTTTTTTTAAGTGCAATTGGAAAACCAAACTGGTTAACCATTTGTATTTTTTTTGTAATTTTGCTGTAAAGCTAACCATAAACTACTGCGCCTTCTTCAATTAAATAAGGTGCCGCCTGAAAAGGAATACCAAAAATTTTTAATGACCCGTGTGTCTCTTGGATTCTGCCGGTGTTGGTGAACTTAAATAGTACTTCCTATGAAAAAACAACTGTCAATATTTCTACTATTTTTTTTCTGCACTAGTGTAGGACAAGTGGTGCTAGAAGCCAATGGTCCTGGTAATACTTATGAAGAAATTACCGCCGTATTGGCTCCTGGGTATAGCCCAATTGAGGCGCCAGGTATAGACAACCCTCCCTGCACCAACCACGGAAGTTTTGGCAATCACATAGATGAAGTATATGATAATGACTTGGGAGATTATACATTTCGATTTCTTATTCATGTAAATGAGGACAATGACAGGTGCCTGAATTTTGATCGTCAACGAAACGAAATAAAATCATATGACAAATCTCCCGACAATCTTTTAGGAGTAGAGGGAGAGAAAGTAGTTTACAAATGGGCTTTTAAGCTAGCTGATGGATTTCAGTCTTCCAGTAGTTTTACACACATCCATCAACTGAAGTCGGTGGGCGGGAGTTATTCAAGTATGCCTATCTACACATTGACCACTAGAAAAAGCTCTCCTGACAGATTAGAATTACGTTATGCCGAAACTACAAGCCAAATAACGCTTTCGCAAACGCCACTAAGTCCCCTTATTGATGTATGGATTGAGGCAACAGAAAAAATTGAGTATACAAGTTCAGGTTTTTACTCCATAGAATTGGTCAATAAACAAACCGGTGCACAATTGTTTTATTATGATAATTCGGCAACAACTGCGCCCAAAATTAATTGGAGACCTGGAGGTGAGTTTGTGCGACCAAAATGGGGCATCTACCGAAGTTTAAATTCAGCAAGTGACTTGAGAGATGAAGATGTTCGGTTTTCTTACTTTAGTGTAGAAGAGGTCAGTTCTCTTTCAACCAAAAATGAAATCCAAAATAATCCTGTGCTGTATCCCAATCCAACTACAGGAAAAGTGACTGTCATTGACCCTGAAGTCAAGCTCGTTATGGTTTTTGACATGAATGGGAAAAAAATAGTAGAAACTCATAATAAAGTTATTGACTTATCCGAACTGGAGGCGTCTATTTATTTCATTAAAACATATACCCATAACAACCAGTTTTTAACATCATTAAAGGTTCTTAAAACCTATTGATTTCCAACTTGGCATACTGATATTGTAAAAAATAAATCATAAAATATGGACATCTTAAAAATTGCCATTGATTGGGCAAAAGCAGAGGTGGTTTCAACTGTCTTTTTTATTGCTGCAGGAATTGTCTTTGCTTTGATAAGCTTTGGATTATGGCAATTAGGGAAAACTGATTTAGCAAGAGCTTACATTTATCCCATACTAGTAGCCGGAGTTTTTTTAATGACCGTTGGGGTAGGGTTATTTTTCACCAATAAAGCAAGAATCACACAGTTTGAGCAAGATTACAGCAGCAATTCAATTGAATTTGTAACATCAGAATTAGATCGTGTTGATGGCACACTTAAGGAATATAACACTATAGTTTTTACCGCAATACCGATCCTAATCATACTTTGTGGAGTTGTGATATATCTTGTAGATAAGCCTATTTGGAGGGCAAGTATGATTTCAGTGATTCTCATGTTGGGAATTATTTTGCTTATTGATGGTTTAGCTCATGCACGAATTAATGTTTACAAAACACATTTAGTTGAAGCAAAAAAAGAAGTGATGAATTTGCACTATTGAAATCTTCAGCTGAAATATCCCCTGTAAATACTATTTGGTCATAGGATTTCATTGGTTGAAACCATTAAAATTTCAAAATAAGGTACATATTAGTTTTGTTAGGTTAAAAACCACATAATGCAATATTTTGTAACTTTAAACAAAACATTAAAATGGAAAACATTTCTTTATTATTTCAGGTGGTAGTGGCGTTGTCTGTATATTTTGTGTGGATTTTTAGATATCACAACGTACTCGCTGAATTCAAACAGTTTGGTTATTCAGATGTATTTAGAAATTTTGTTGGAGCAGCTAAAATGTCCATTTCGGCACTCCTCATTATGGGGCTGTGTTACAATGAAATAACGCTTTATGCTGCGCTTGGAATGGCTTTTTTTATGTTAAGCGCGCAATTGACCCATCTTAAGGTTAAAAATCCGTTCATGCAACGTCTTCCTTCTTTGGTTTTTTTATTGATGTCACTGTTTATTGCTGCATTTAACTATGGTTTAATATAGTCAATGGAGCCGATTACTATTATTTCTGTGTTTACGGGAATATCTTTTGTTGCCTACGGAATCAATTCCTTTATTTCAAAAAGAATGATTCGTGAATTTATGCGCTGGGGATTAGCAGATAAACGAAAAATAATTGGTGTCTGTCAATGTATTGGAGGTGTTGGGATTCTTGTTGGTTTAGCATTTAGTATTGCCAGTGTTATAAGTGCCCTTTTCATCATTGTCATGATGCTTGTTGCCATTCTTGTAAGGATCCAAATTAGAGATAACATTTCTGATATTTTACCTGCTATTTCGTATATCCTTTTGAGCGTCATGATTATCTATCTCCAGTGTTACGAATAATAGCCTCAATCCATACCTATGTGTTTGTGAAAAATATCCATTGAGTGTAATTCAAGAAAAAACCCTCCTCAACAGAGAAGGGCTTGAAGGTTAATGTGTGGTGTAGCGATTACTACCAGCTCCCCCTATTATTCAAAGTTGCAGCTTCAATGATCATAATCTGAACTTTTTTAGACAATTAAGGTCTAAATAATTAAATAACTTGAATGAAAACTGTTTTAAGGTTATCCATCATAATTATCTTGTTGTCGTGTAACAAAAA
>JAYPBW010000013.1:0-4396 GCA_038124405.1 Flavobacteriaceae bacterium
GGCTTGAGGCGATCCTTCATCAGTAACATTTATGGTAACTGTTGCGGTAGCGCAATTTTGAGGACTCTGGTTGTCACAAATAGTGTATGTGAAGGTGTCAGCGCCTGCAAAAGCATTTGCAGGAACATAGCTAAATGTTCCATTTCTGTTGTTTATGACTTCTCCGTTTTTTACACTCAATGCATCATAAGAGGTAATTTGTGTTCCTGCGGGAGTGGTGTCGTTGGAAAGTACATTCCCAGTAAGTAACGTAGTTTCTTCGGTAGTTGAAAAAAAGTCATTGACCGCAACTGGTTTTTCTGTATTGCCATTGTTTGGTGGTGGGGTTGTAATTGAAGAATCGTCGTCGCTTTTACCACAAGAGACAATGAAAAGAAGTAAAAAAAAGAGATGTATTTTCTTCATAATGCAAATAAAAGCCCATCTGTGAAGATAGGCTTTTAGATTTATTTTACGGATGCAACGTGTTTAGTTTTGAACCCAAGCTCCGTTTGACTTAATAAGACTCATGCTTTCGTCAACCGTTGAGCCTGTATATACTACATAAGTTAGTACGTATTTTTGACCCTCTTCGGCGGTTGGCGACTTATCATCTAATAAAACATTAAACGCCTCTACAAGCATAGCGTCGCTCCAGTAGTTAGAGCTTCCCGATCTTCTATCAAAACTTCCAAAGAACCCAACGTTGTCTGCAGGACCAGGATATTTTGTCATAAAAGAGCTAGAAATTAGCGCAATGTCTGAGCTACTCAAACGGTATTTAATCGTGTTATCTGGAACCCATTTGTCTCCATCATGACCAAATTGAACCGTTTCTTGAATTTCGTTGCCGTATGGTACCCAATCTGTTCCATCATAAACATAATAAGAAACATAACTATAAGTAGTTCTATCGTTTGTACTACCGTCACCGTCAACATCATCAACATCCGTTGTATATAATTTATACATGATGCTTTCGATGTCGCCAACGCTTCTGTTTTTGAAGTAGTATTTTTCTTTTAAATACAGTGGTATCTTTTCTTCTGCTTCTTCTTCAGAAGAGAAGTTTGGATATCCTTCTCCCATAGCTTCGTACTCATCGTCCGTAAACCCTTGAATAAAGTTCCACTGATTTTCATTGTACAAAAATCCATTGTTTTATTCGCTTACTCCTCCGTCATAAAACTTATACGTAAGCGATACTAAAAGACGACTACTGGGGTCGGTATACTTGGTGTCTAAAAAGTCATATATCTGACTCATCTCATCAAAATTATTGAACCGCGCTGTATCCGGATTTGCGTCGTAATCAGCAGTAGTAACTTCATACACTTTTAAGCTTCTCTCTGTTCTAAGTGGAGCGTAAATATTAAACGTAACTGTGGCACTTGAGCCTTTTCCCCATACAGGATACTTATCGCTTAACAAATCAGGAATCATTGATTTTGCATCATCAACTTTGTTAAAATTTCCATAACCCAAGCCTAACGCATCGTAATCATCATCAGACATAGTAAACGTAACGTCTCCTGTAATAGCAGAATCATCAGCATCTATTTCTGCATGTATATCATCCATTGGGTTACAGCCAACTAGTGCCAGTCCCAACATTACAACAAATAAATATGTTAATTTTTTCATCGGATCTTATTTAATTAAAATTGAATTTTAGTACTTAAACTAAAGGTTCTACCAAAGCCATACCACACAATAGCAGTTCTGGCATCATGATCGTTACCATCTCTTGCATCGGCAATGTATTCTGTGTCAAAAACATTGTTCATTCTTGCAATGATGGAAGCATCTAAAGATCCAATAGTGAATCCATGGCGAATGCTCGCGTCAAAAGTGGAATAGTTAGGCAATTTCCACGCTTGAGGGATATTGTCAACTGTTCGGTTGTTTGGATCAAAATCTGCATAGATATCACCAAAGTAATTGTAGTCAATAGCAAAATTTGTGTCATCTGTGAGCTTGTAGTCTAGTCCTAAAGCTGCTGTAGTTTGGGCAGCATCTGCAACTTTTAATCCCTCAATGTAAACATCAATTGGGCTTCCCACAGGGTTTTGATCTTCGTCATAAACTTGAACATTTAATACGTCATTAGACCACTCCCAATCTCCAAGTGAAAGCATACCGGTTAAGGTTAAATCGCTAGAGTGACGATATACAAAGTCCATTTCTAAACCTTGGTGAATGGCATCAATTCCTAATAAGTTAACAAAGTAGTCTACACCACCGCTGTTAAAATTTTTAGTATTCGTTCTATCCATCCATTGTGTTCTGTATACATTCACATTGGCAAATAGCTTATCGCTTCGGTATCCATATCCTAGCTCAACACTAAAGATTTTTTGATTTTCAGCGTTTTCATTGATGTGCTCGTTATCATAGTTTTGGAATACGGCATCAAATCCTGCTGCCTTTTCAAAATATCCAACATTAGCAAAAACATTCTGATTGTCATCTAAGTTATAGTTGGCACCTCCTTTTGCAGAAAATCCTGTAAAGTTGTACGTGCCCGTTTTTTGCAACGGGTCGCTATCTAAATAGTTAAAGTAATCTACACGAGCATAAGAGGTGTTCGAAATAGAAGCAGAGATAAAAGAAGATAAATTGTCTTTGTTAAACTCAACTTGAGTAAATACACCTTGCCAGCCTACTTCACCGTCATTCCAATAGTCTCTTTTATCGCCTACTTTAGCTACACGATTTGGATTGTTCACGTCAGAATCCTCCAACACGTATGATCCACCTAAAAGATCTGTTACTTCAGAGAAGTGTTTCCCTGTGTAAGAACGAATATCGATACCTCCTAAGAAAGAGATTGTTTCTGATAATTCTGTTTTGAATGTTGATAACACTCCAAACCACTCGTGATCGTTTCTAGAAGCTCTTAAGTACGCAATTGAGCCTAACCCTTGTGCGCCTCTATCGCGGTTGATCGCTACAATATTATCTATATCAACAGGCTGATCGTCGCCGCCAAGACGTACATTAAATAAATCTCTGTCGTCTCCAGCAGTTCCGCCACCGCCTCCAGTCCCCCAAGAAGCATAAAGCGCAGTAGAGAGTGAAGATGTATCATTGATTGTCCAGTAGTGGTTTAAAGATGTTTGCGACTTGTGGTAAAAATTGTCTTCAATATTCACAACCGAGCCGTTTCTAATTCCCCAGTCTGGATTAAAGCGTGTGCCGCTTTCAGCATTTCTATAGCGTTCAATGCTGCTTCTGTTTTGGCGTTGTCCGTGTCGTTGAGGCGCGCCAAAAGAAGTAAGCGATATTACATGGTTTTCGTTGATTTTCTTAGAGAAGTTCACAAAATAATTGTAGCCATCGAATTGTGTCCCATCTATGTATCCATCACCACTAATTTTGTGGGCAGAAACAGTTGCCGCAAAACCATTGTCCATTAGACCAGTTGAAATAGTTGCTCCATATTTTTGGTAACCATCGTTACCAATTGACGTAGTTGCGCTACCGCCTTTTCTAACATCGGTAGTTCTAGAAAGTATATTAACAGTACCACCAATAGACGGAACTGCTAAGTTAGACGCTCCTAGACCACGCTGCACTTGCATAGAACTTGTAACATCAGAAAGTCCTGCCCAGTTACTCCAGTACACACGTCCATTTTCCATGTCATTAACAGGAACCCCGTTAATCATTACCGCAACATTCTCCGAGTTAAAACCCCTTAAATTTAATCTACCGTCTCCAAATCCACCACCAGATTTTGTGGCATAAACACCAGGTGTAGACTTTAATACTTCTGGAAACTCTTGTGTCCCGAGTTTGTTTTCAATTGTGCTTGCTTTGATTGTAGAAACAGCCACTGGTGTTTTTCTATCAATTGCAACAGCAGCAATCACCATAACCCCTTCAAGCATTTCTGAGCTTGGCATTAGGCTTACAGTGCCTATGCTGCCACTACTTGAGAATGATACCTCTTGTGTTTTGTATCCCACATACGAAATAACTAAAACACCTGATGTGCCATCTATACTTAGGGAAAAATTCCCATCAAAATCGGTTGATGTTCCTGATGACGAGCCCTTTATAGTAACACTAGCGCCTGGCAATGGTTCTCCAAGCTCTCCGTCTAAAACTGTTCCTGAAATTTGGCCTTGAGCAAAAGCCGCAATAACAAAAAAAGCAGTCATTAAAGTTGTAAATAAATTTTTCATTTTGATTTTTATATAATGTTCAATATAGCGAACATTACAATCGTGTTTGCATCACAAACACTAATGTTTTTAACATTTTTTTAACTTTTGTAGCGCTGAAGTAATTGTGCTGTAGAAGCATCATGATTGCCGCTGTTTTTTGTGTCAAATTCATCTAAAATAACACTGGCTAATTGCTTGCCTAACTCAACACCCCACTGATCGTAGCTAAAAATATTCCACACTAC
>JAYPBW010000013.1:4406-18538 GCA_038124405.1 Flavobacteriaceae bacterium
TCTTATGCTCGTACATAGCAACTAATGCCCCAAGCGTTTTAGGTGTAAGCTTATCAACAAGCAAAGTCGTTGTTGGTTTGTTTCCCGAAAATATTTTAAACGGCACCAATGCTTCAATGGCTTTGCTTGACATTCCTTTTGACGTCAATTCTTTGCGAACTTGGGGTTCTGTTTTTCCAGACATCAACGCCTCGGTTTGTGCAAAAAAGTTTGCCATCAATTTGTCGTGATGATCTTGATTGCCATGAAGTGGAGATACAAATCCTATAAAATGAGCTGGGATTAGCTTGGTTCCTTGATGCATGAGTTGAAAAAAGGCGTGTTGCGAATTTGTCCCTGGCTCGCCCCAAATAATATTTCCTGTTTCATAAGAAACAGGCGCTCCTGTTCTGTCTACAGACTTCCCGTTACTTTCCATGATGCCTTGTTGTAAATATGCTGGCAGTCGATGTAAATACTGTGTGTAGGGAATAACCGCTTCAGATTGTGCGCCCAAAAAACTTGTGTACCACACCGTTAATAATGCTAAAATAGCTGGGATATTCGCTTCAATAGACGCTGTGGCAAAGTGTGTGTCCATTTCTTTTGCTCCCTCCAAAAGAGCTTCAAAATGATCTGGGCCAACAGCAAGCGCGATAGAAAGACCTACCGCACTCCACAGCGAAAAACGCCCACCAACCCAGTCGTTCATTGGAAAAACATTTTTGGGAGAAATGCCAAAGGCCTCAATGGCGGTCAAGTTTGTTGATACTGCTACAAAATGAGCCGCAACGGCTGTTTCGCCTAAGGCTTCAACAAGCCATTTTTTTGCTGTGGTTGCATTAGAAAGCGTTTCTTGAGTAGTAAAGGTTTTCGACACCACAACAAAAAGTGTGGTTTCGGGATTTACCTTTTTGAGTATTTCTGTAACGTGGTCTCCATCTACATTTGAAATAAAATGGACATTTAAATGATTTTTATAGTACGCTAATGCTTCGGTAATCATTGCTGGGCCTAAGTCTGAGCCTCCAATTCCAATATTAACAACATCCGTAAAGGGATGTCCAGAAGAACTTTTTAGCGTTCCGTCAATTACAGATTGGCTAAAATTGCGGATTTGCTCCCGCACAGCATACACTTCAGGAACTATATTCTTTCCCTTCACTTGAATGTTTGCGTTTTTTTCAGCTCTCAGAGCAGTGTGTAACACTGAACGGTCTTCCGTTTGGTTAATGGGTTCTCCGCCAAAATAAGCGGTGCGCGCTTCCTCTAGTCCTACTTCTTTAGCTAAGGCAACTAGTGTTTCTTTTATTTCTTTGTCAATGTGATTTTTGGAGTAATCCACAAAAAACTGCTCCCATGCAATTGAAAAGGTTTCCGCTCTGCTTGGATCCGATGCAAAATATTCTTGTGTGGTTTTTATTTGATTGGCTAGTTGGGCCAATTTATTCCAGCTTGCAGTAGCGGTTGGATTCGTATTAGGAAATGACATATTAACTTGTTGTTTTTGTTTCGTAAAATTCAATACAGTCTAGAGCTTCTTTTAAAGGTTGCATATACACCATGTAAGCTTCTTTCTGTTTTGGGTCAATTGGTTTTGCTTCTGGAAGTTCCTGTTTAAACGGATCTACCTGTTTTCCGTTTTTCCAAAAACGATAACATACGTGAGGCCCCGAGGTATATCCAGTCATTCCAACAGTACCAATAAGATCTCCTTGTTGAACAAACTGACCTTTACGTACAGCCCTTTTTTTCATATGTAAATATTGTGTTCTATATGTGGCATTATGCCTTATGGTAATATAGTTTCCATTCCCCCTTGTGTAGCCTGCGGCCACAACTGTACCGCTTGCAGTGGTTCGAATGGGAGTTCCTACGGGTGCAGCGAAATCGGTTCCGTAGTGTGGCTTAGTACGTCCATAATACGCAATGCGTCTGCGCTTGTTGTACCTAGACGAAATGCGAGAAAATTGAACCGGAGATTGCAAAAAAGCTCGTCGAAGGTTTTTACCTTCTTCATCAAAAAACTCAGTAATTCCTCGTTCTGGGTCTGATTCAAATTCAATGGCATAATATGGTTTGTTGCGATGTTCAAAATACGCCGCATGAATTCTATTAAGACCAACGTATATGGAATCATCTACATACTTTTGAGTGTATAAAATTTTAAATCGATCTCCTTTTTCTAAACGAAAAAAGTCTATGCTCCAAGCATAAATGTCTGAAAGATCATAAGCCAAAAGTGGGCTCAGACGCTGATCATCGAGTGTCTCAGATAATGAACTTGTAATAACCCCTTGTGCTTCAAATGTGCGAAGTGTAACTACTTTTTTTCGTTTCTCAGCATACACAGAGTCTTTCAAGTGCACCACTACATAATCGAGCATAGAGGGTTGGTAAATGAACGCTACAGGGCTTGCTATAGAATCTTTTGAAAACAAAAAGGTATACGGTTTATTTGGTTGAATTTTCCTAAAATTATACTGCTTTTTTGTGCTACGGTTAATGTTATAAATCTGGGTGTAATCAAATCCATTTTTTAAAAAAATATCGGCGAAAGTGTCTCCTTTCCTTACAGTATCTCGAGCTACTTCAAAATTTTTCAAATTAAACCCAAAGGCAAACACATCTGGAATTTTGGGTACTTGGGGTAGTGCTGGAGCCTTAGTGGTCGTTTTACATCCAACCATCAAAGCCACTAACAGAAAAATTAAAAGAGGACTAGTTTTGTACAACAATTTCAAATGGATTTTTTAAGCCTTTGAATTCATGCAAGTCTGCCGTAATACTTCCAACGCGCAAATTTGCCTGCAATCGTAGAGGGATTTTATTTTTATCGTTACTTACCCAAAGGGTGATGCTTTCGCTGCTTCTAAACACGCGTCCAGACTGCACATAAGGCCTGAACTTAAGAGATTTTACAAAGCCAAATTTGGTTTTGATTAAATCGGGGCCTAAGTACTTAAACTTAAAGGCATAGTTCGATTCGTCAAAAAACAAGTTTACAATAATAAATTCCCCTTTTTCAATAGAAGACGTATCCAGTTGGTTTCGTAAATAGTAAAAACACGAAATAAGGTCTTGAATATTTGGGTCGGTGTCAAATGTGCCTTTTTTCTTTTTTAAAATATCGTCAACAAAAGCTTCTTTTTTATTGTGGTCAAAACGGATTGTTACATTTTTTTTGTAGCCTCCTTCGTTTATGTTTCGCACAAAAAATAACGGGCTAACTTTGTCTTTGGTGAAATACGAATCGTAATAATCATCAACCTTAAAAAACCAACGCGCTAAACCTGTGGTTTTGCCAATGCCACGAGCATGAAAAACGGACTTTCCTTCCCAAGTTTCTTCATTGACTTCAATGGTTGCATAACTTGCATTAAATATTCCGTAATGGATTCTGAATTTAAACCATTCTCCGCCTTGAAAAGCAGAATTGAATACTGTGGAAAAATCGTTGCGTTTAGGGCTTGGGGCCTCATGTGGATTTTGGGCTGAAATAAGTTGCGCAAACGCAAGCAAAATCACACATAGCCATTGATTGAGCATCATAAGGGCAAAAGTACGTAAAAGCATTTATCTAACATATTAAAATCGCCACCCTAAACTTACATGATATATCACCTTCCCAAACTGTGGACTGTAGGCAGTGGCAAACTCTAGAGGGCCAGCAAACGTATCCAAACCGTAAGCCAAACTTGTCCCAAAATAATCTGGTTTTTTTGCCCAATCGCCAGAGCTAAAAATGTCATCCTCACCAGATTGTGCTAATGCGGAGAAAACAAGCAAGCAAAAAAGTAGGTGCTTAAGTGGTCGTGTTGTGTAGGTAGTCATAGACAGTTTTCGCTTTAGAGAGGCCTATTATTTGGGTTAGTTGGTCTTGTGAGGCGGCTTTTATTCGCTTTAAAGACTTGAATTTTTTGAGCAATTCTGTAGCGGTTTTTTCACCTATTCCTGGTATGGTTTCTAATGTTGAATTAATCGCAGCCTTACTCCTTTTATTTCGGTGTAAGCGAATGCCAAAACGGTGTGCTTCATTTCGTAGCTGTTGAATAATACGAAGTGTTTCTGAGCGCTTATCCAAATATAATGGAATCGGGTCGTTGGGAAAATAAAGCTCTTCCAGTCGCTTTGCAATTCCTAAAATGGCCACTTTTCCTCTAATACCCAATACGTCTAAACTTTTTAGCGCAGCACTCAATTGTCCTTTTCCGCCGTCAATAACTATAAGTTGAGGCAGGGAATCGCCTTGATGTAAAAGTCGTTTGTATCGTCTGTATACTACTTCCTCCATAGAAGCAAAATCATCTGGACCTTCTACGGTTTTAATGCCGTAATGACGGTATTCTTTTTTGCTGGGCTTGCCGTTTCTAAACACTACGCAAGCCGCCACCGGATTGCTACCTTGAATATTGGAATTGTCAAAACACTCTATGTGCAAAGGGAATTCTGAAAGACGTAAATCGCGTTGCATTTGCATCATTACGCGTTGAGCGTATTGTTCTGGATCGGTGAGTTTTATTTGCTTTAGCTGCTCAAGGCGGCTGTGTTTTGCATTTCGCAGCGACAGGTTTAAAAGTTGTTTTTTTTCTCCAATTTTGGGCACTGTTGCACGAACGTTTTCGCCTAAATCAAGTTCAAAAGGAAGTAAAATTTCTTTAGATTGAGATTCAAATCTTCGTCGTAATTCAACTACGGCAACACGCAGTAACTCTTGGTCTGTTTCGTCTAATTTCTTTTTGAGAATCATGTTGTGAAATCGCACAATCGAACCATAAGAAACTTGAAGGAAGTTTACATACGCATTTGTTTCATCGGAGACAATTGTACATACATCAACGGCGGTTATTTTGGCGCTAACTACTGCCGATTTTGACCGATAGTTTTGTAAGGCTTCTTTCTTTAATTTGATTTTTTGTGCATGCTCAAATTGAAGTGTTTCTGCTGCTGCGTTCATTTCTCGTACAAAGGCTTCATTTACTTTCTTGAACTTCCCTTGAAGAATATTTCGAATATGTCCAATAGCTTCATTGTAGTGCGTAGTAGTTTGCTTTCCAACGCATGGCGCTAAGCAGTTTCCTATATGATATTCGAGGCACACTTTATATTTTTCACTGGCTACGTGCTTTTCGCTCAAATCATAATGACATGTGCGAAGTGGATAAAGTTCGTTGATTAAATCTAAAAGCACCCGTACTGTCTTGGAGTTGGTAAAGGGGCCAAAATATTCTGAGCCGTCCTGAATAACTTTCCGAGTTGCAAAAACTCTAGGATACCTTTCTTTCTTGATGCAAATCCACGGATATGTTTTATCATCTCGAAGTAAAATATTATACTTCGGCTGATGCTCCTTGATAAGGGTGTTTTCTAAAATTAAGGCGTCTGATTCTGTAGGGACAACAATGTGCTTTAAACCATCAATTGCGTTTACTAGGTTTCGGGTTTTTCGAGAATCCAGTTCTTTTCTAAAGTAAGAGGTTACTCTTTTTTTAAGATCTTTTGCTTTTCCAACATATATAATCTCACCCGAATTATTATAATATTGATAAACTCCCGGCTCATTGGGGAGTGAAGCTACTTGTAATTTTAGCGCCTCTTTTGTCATGTTACTAAAATACAAAAACTTAAAAGCGAATCGTTTATATTTAGACATGCCTAATAAGAACGACTTACGCAAAATTTTTCGTGCAAAACGACTAGCGCTTTCTGCCTCAGATCTACTGCATTCCAGCACTAAAATTCTCAATTTGGTAGCCGCTCATAACCTAGTGCCAAAGGGCATGCTTATGCTTTACTTGGATAGTGCCAAGCATCGTGAATTGCCTATGGACCAGTGGTTTGAGAAATTTGATGAACTTCCAATATGCGTGCCCAAAGTCATAGATGATAATGGGCTAATGAGTGCCGTGATTTGGGAAAAAGACATGCCCTTTCAAACAAATAAATGGGGGTTAAAAGAGCCTCAAAGCAATGTTTTTTTAGACCCTGTTGCCATTACTGCTATCGTTGTTCCGTTACTGTGCTTCGACAAAAATGGAAATCGTGTTGGTTATGGAAAAGGATATTACGATAGGTTCTTGACAAAATGCTCGACAAATGTGACAACAATTGGAGTGTCTTATTTTGACCCTATTGAAAAAATTGACCTTTTAGAAACGACTGATATTCCTCTTGATTACGTAGTAACGCCGCAAAAAGTATATTCGTTTAAGAAGTAGTCTGCCGAGACTTTAACAGCAACAATACTACGCCAACACTTATTACGCTATCGGCAATGTTAAAAACGGGCTCAAAAAAAGTAAATCTATTACCACCTATTAAGGGCATCCATTCGGGCCAGGTTAATGAAAATAGCGGAAATTGCAACATGTCTACAACATGTCCAAACATTAGAGGGGCATAACCACCTTCGGATGGTAAGAATGTGGCTATGTGTCCGTAGCTACTAGAAAATAAAACGCCGTAAAAAACAGAGTCGATAATGTTTCCTAATGCGCCAGCAAAAATAAGAGTAACTGCAAGAAGCTGTCCTTTTGGGGCTTGAAGTTTTACAGCACGCACAACCCAAAAACCAATAGCCGTAACAGTAATTAAGCGCAAAATGCTAAGAGTCAGCTTTGCGGTTTGGTCCGAGATAAAAGGTAAAATATCATTAAGACGAGCGCCCCAAGCCATTCCTTTGTTCTCTACAAACAACAATCTAAACCAACCCCATTCTATAATGGCGTCGCTTCCATAAAAAGTAAGTGAATAGTTGAGCTTTATGTAAACCTTAAATGTCTGGTCTAGCACTAAAACCGCAAGAACAATCCAAAAAAGCTTGCGAATCGTCATGAATTAGCGTTGCATATTTTTGGCCTCGATGCTTAAAGTAGCATGCGGCACAAGCTTCAAGCGTTCTTCGTTTATGAGTTTTCCCGTAACCCTACATACTCCATATGTTTTGTTTTCAATGCGTATTAGTGCATTTTTTAGGTCTCGGATAAATTTTTCCTGTCTTAAGGCTAGCTGTGTGTTGGCTTCTTTAGACATTGTTTCTGATCCTTCTTCAAAGGCTTTAAATGTGGGAGCCGTATCGTCTGTGCCATTATTACCATCGTTCATATATGCACTCCTAATTAGCTCAAGGTCGTGTTGTGCTTTGGCTATTTTTTCTTCAATCAAACTCTTAAAGTTTTTTAGAGTCTCATCGCTATATCGGTTTGTTTGTTCCATTTTGTTAAGCTGTTACGATTTAACCATTTTTACTCGTGTTTTCACAGAATCAAACGAAAGTTCCGTTGCTTCTGTGCTTACATCTTTAACTACATAAATGGCTGTAGCTAAAATTTCGTGCTGAATATACGCTTTGTTTTGATTTAAAATAGCTTTTAACTCCTCACTTTCGCTTAAAGTAACCTCAATTTTATCGGTCACGTCAAAACCGTGATCTTTACGCATATTCTGCAACCTGTTTACAAGCTCCCGAGCCATTCCTTCCAAACGAAGATTTTCGTTTAATTGAATATCAAGAGCCACTGTTGTCCCTTGTTCAGAAGCTACCAACCATCCAGCGACATCTTTTGTGCTGATGACGACATCGGTAGTTTCTAAAATACACTTATTATTGTCAATTTCAAGAGTTAATGATCCTGTTTTTTCAAGTTCTTGAACTTGAGTTTCGGAAAGAGTTTGAATCGCTTGTGCTACTAATTTCATGTCTTTCCCAAAACGGGGGCCAAGAGTTTTAAAGTTTGGTTTTATTTCTTTAACTAAAACCGAAGAGGTATCGTCTAATATTTGTATCTCTTTAACGTTTACTTCGGCAGCTATTAATTCTGAAACCGCTTCTACTTGTTTACGTTCAGTTTCGTCAAGTACAGGAATCATGATGCGCTGTAACGGCTGGCGAACCTTAATTTTTTCGCGTTTTCGAAGTGAAAGAACCAAGGAAGTGATTTTTTGTGCACGTTGCATTTTTTGTTCTAGCTCACGATTTATCCATTCCGCCTTTACTTTTGGGTAATATGCCAAATGCACTGAAGAGGAAGGCTCTCTTTTTGTAATTCCGTTAAGATCTTGATAGAGTCTATCTGCATAAAAAGGAGCCACTGGAGCCATCATTTTTGCTACGCTCAAAAGGCATTCGTACAAGGTTTGGTATGCTGCAATTTTGTCTGCTTCATAACTCCCTTTCCAAAAACGACGGCGGCATAAGCGCACATACCAATTGCTAAGGTCTTCTGTCACAAAGTGAGCGATAGCTCTACACGCGCGAGTGGGCTCATAAGTGTCGAAAAAATCGATTGTTTTTTGAATGAGGGTGTGCAACTCAGATAAAATCCATTGATCTATTTCGGGGCGCTCACTAATCGGTATTTCTTCTTCACTAAAAGTAAAGCCATCTATATTGGCATAAAGTGTAAAAAAAGAATACGTGTTGTATAACGTTCCGAAGAACTTCCGTCTTACTTCCTCAATTCCTTCTAAATCAAATTTTAAATTGTCCCAAGGATTGGCATTGCTTATCATATACCAGCGCGTAGCATCGGGGCCGTATTTTTTCAAGGTCTCAAAAGGGTCTGCGGCATTCCCAAGTCTTTTGGACATTTTTTGCCCGTTTTTATCTAAGACCAATCCATTAGAGACCACATTTTTGTACGCTACAGAATCGAAAACGAGTGTAGCAATTGTATGAAGGGTGTAAAACCAGCCTCGGGTTTGGTCAACGCCCTCTGCAATATAGTCAGCAGGAAAGGTTGTCCCTTGATCTATTTTTTCTTTGTTTTCGAATGGATAATGCCACTGCGCATAAGGCATCGCCCCAGAATCAAACCATACGTCTATTAAATCGGACTCGCGGTACATGGGTTTGCCAGACTGACTTAACAGAACAATCTCATCTACGGTGTCTTTATGTAAATCTACACGCGAATAATTTAAATCCGACATATCGCCAATCACAAAATCAGCAAAAGGGTTAGTAATCATTAGCCCCGCGGCAACGGATTCTTCAACTGCCCCCCTAAGTTCTTCTACAGAGCCAATAATTCGGGTTTCATCTCCGTCAGAAGTACGCCAAATGGGTAGTGGTATCCCCCAAAAACGAGATCTTGAAAGGTTCCAATCGTTTGCGTTTGAGAGCCAATTTCCAAAACGCCCCTCACCAGTTTTTGTGGGTTTCCACTGAATGGTTTTGTTAAGTTCAACCATGCGTTGTTTGTGGTCTTGTACTTTAATAAACCACGAATCCAATGGATAATAGAGCACGGGGGCGTCGGTGCGCCAACAGTGTGGGTAACTGTGGACGTATTTTTCTACTTTAAATGCTTTGTTTTCTTGCTTAAGGCGAATTGCTATTTCAACGTCAACTGACTTTTCTGGCGCCTCTCCTTTGGGGTAAAATTCATTTTTAACAAACTTGCCTCCTACAAGTCCTACTTCTGGTCTGAACTTACCTTGCAAATCAACCAAAGGGACGGCACTGTCATTTTCATCTAATATGAGTAGTGGTGGCACAGGCGGAGTTGCTTCTTTAGCAACCTTGGCATCGTCTGCGCCAAATGTAGGAGCAGTGTGCACAATTCCTGTACCGTCTTCTGTAGTAACAAAATCTCCTGAAATAACTCTGAAAGCATTTTCGGGATTTTCATGTGGAAGAGGCGACTCAGCCCAGATTTGTTCATATTGAATTCCTACTAATAATTCTCCCTTTACGTGCTGTTCAACCCAATATGGGATTATTTTTGATTTGGTATCAAAGTCTGCTACTTCAGCTTGTGATGCTACTTCATGATATATGTTTCCAAATTGCTTTGAAATTAGTTTTTGAGCAACCAAAACACGTATGGGCTCGTGTGTATATTGATTAAACGTTTGGATAACAGCATACAAAATTTTGGGCCCAATTGTGAGCGCTGTGTTTGAAGGAAGAGTCCAGGGCGTGGTAGTCCAAGCCAAAATATGAAGAGGCAAACTCCCTTTAAGGGGTTCAGGTAGAGAGTCTTCAAGGGTCTTGAATTGAGCTGTAACAGAGGTGTCGCTTACGTCGCGATAACATCCGGGTTGATTCAACTCATGTGATGATAATCCAGTCCCTGCCATTGGAGAGTATGGCTGAATGGTGTATCCTTTGTAAATCAATCCTTTTTTGTAAAGGGTAGCCAAAAGCCACCACACAGACTCCATATACTTTGGTGTGTACGTGATATACGGATTGTCCATGTCCACCCAATAGCCCATTTTTTTTGTAAGATCATTCCACACATCGGTGTATCGCATAACGGCCTCTCTACATGCCTTGTTATACTCTGAAATACTAATTGTTTTTCCAATATCTTCTTTAGTAATCCCTAGCTCTTTTTCTACGCCCAATTCCACAGGGAGGCCATGAGTATCCCATCCTGCTTTACGCTTTACTTGAAAGCCCTGTTGGGTTTTATAGCGGCAGAAAATGTCTTTGAGCGCCCGCGCCAATACATGGTGAATTCCTGGAAGACCATTCGCAGAAGGCGGGCCTTCGAAGAAAACAAATGGAGGTCTTCCTTCACGAGTATCTACACTAGCTTCAAAAACAAGATGTTCGTCCCAAAAAGAAGCCATTTCTTCAGCAGCTGCAGATAGATCGAGATGTGAGTAGGTTGGAAACAAAATATAATACTAAAATTATGGTTGCGAAAGTAACCAATTTCGCCCAAAATCTTATGCTACGCCATTAGCGAATCCTTATAGTCGGTAACGTAAAACAAGCTTTGTGCTTCTGCCTGGTGCCGAAATTCCAGATGCAAACTCACGATAATGGGTGTCAAATAAGTTAAAAACACCTCCGGAGAGTTTAATAGCATGGCTTAATGGAATGTTGAATTGTATGTCCCAATGATTCCATGAAGGAGTTCCTGCATAGTTGTTTTCGAACAAAAGCGGGGTCTCTTCAAGTCCATCCTCTCCCCTGAGACTATAAGACTCGGGAGATTTAGCTTGAGCGTGTCTCCAGTGAAGTGAAATGGCTGCTTTTTTTATGTGCAAAGACCATTTTTGATTAATAAATAGCGGACTTATAGAAGGAAGGTTCCCGCTTAAGTCGTTCCCAACTCCCTTATTTAAGGTGAATGTAACATGATAAGAAGATTTCGGGGTAATCTGCCATTTAGCTATACCGTTAAGACCGCTTACTCTAACTGCACCGACATTAATGTTTGCGTAAGTTATTACCTCATCTCCCGAATATCTAATTGTATTCAAGTCATCAGTCGATTTATCTTGCAGCAATTGGTATGGGCTTCTTGCAATATAGTCTTGGACAAGCGCATAATATCCATTTAGCTCAACAAAAGAACCACTGTTCCATTGTCTTCTTAAGCCAAGGTCTGCGCTGTAGATATATTCTGGCTTCAATCCAATGTTAGGAACAATCAAAATACCTTTATCCTCTCTTGTTTTTCCCAAATCATCAATATTTGGAGCTCTAAATCCTGACGACAATAATGCTTTTAGTTGCCACATTGGTGTAGGCTGATAGGTAAATCCTACCGTAGCTGTAGAAGATTGATGCTTTTGAAAGGCATGCGCTAAGTGAGCGTCTATTAAAGCTTGCTCTGTCCAGCGTGCATCAAGTTTTGTTAGTGTATGCCTTCCGCCTATAGTAAATGTACTTTTATCAGATAAGTCATGGCGATAGTCTACATATGCTGCAAAAGTTCCGTAGGCACTTCCGCCGCTAGGATACCGCGTAGTAATAGGGGCTTTGGGCTTTGTTCCTGTAATTTTTGAGCCATTGACCAAAAGTTCTTGGGCAAATGCTGATGAGCGCACTTCATTATGTGTAATTTCTACTCCATATGACCAGTCTCGTCCCTTTTTTGTTTTGGATTTAAAGTCTGCATTCAGACTATATACAGTAAGACTTTCTTTTTGTGTTTCTCGAGAAAGACTATTAAATTTTCGTTTTATTCTGGATTCTTCTAATAATTGTACGGCTGCTATAATTTTCCCTGAATGTAGCCAATTGCGGTTTCCTTCAAAACTAACCTGGGGTGAAATAAGCACCCTGCTTTGAGGGCCATAATCCCATCTTGCAAACCGAAGGGCTCCGTCTTTTGTCTCTGAAAGTGTGTCAAAACGTGGAATCGTTCCAGATTTTGATGCTTGCAAGTTGAGTGTGTATTTAACTCCTTTTGCTGCGTGATAGATCCACTTTTGAAGCATATCTAGTTGTTCATAGGCCGAATTACGTTGTCTGTTAGGGTTGTCATTTTTAGATGGGGTTGCAAAATAGCTGTCGCTTGTGTTTTTAGAATATTCAAATACCTTGCCCCAGTTATCATATCCGTGAGGTCTTCGTTTTCCCATGATTACATCTCCATATTGAGAAAACGAAACCTGTTGCAAGACCGCCCAGTTAGTAGCGCTATATTCTAAAATAGCCGACTGTTTAGTTGTATTTTGATTGAACGTATATGAAGAGGATCCCGAAAAATTAGTGCGTTTGTCTTGATTAATAAGTGGGGTTCTGGTGTAAAAATGAATAACCCCGCCCAATGCATCCGAACCATAGCCAACAGATGACGGTCCAAAAATAACCTCAGCTCTGCTAAGGCTAAGCGGATCAACTGTAATGGAATTATGTACATGCCCCGATCTAAAAATAGCATTATTAAGACGAACACCATCCACTACCAAGAGTACGCGGTTAGCCTCAAACCCACGCAAAACAGGACTTCCTCCGCCGCCTTGCGATTGTTGTACGCGAACACTGGGAACCTCTCTTAATAATGTTGCTGTACTTTCTGGGTTTTGCCTGGCTATTTCCTCTTGGCTTAGAACGCCTACTTGTTGTGCCAGGCGTTTCTTGTTTTCTGAAGATCGTGAAACAGACAATACAATTTCTCCCAGTTGTTCAAGATTAGGGCTCATCAAAATAACTTGATTTGATTTAATATGGTTTTTGTTAATAGAAATAGACTCGTAACCCATGTAAGTAAACAGAAGTTTCGCTTTAGCATCAAATGTGTTTAGTGCCGCACGCCCTTTTTGATCTGTAATTTGCATCTGGGTTTTGTCGGCATCAACAATATTTACACCAATCAACGGCTCTAGAGTTAACGCATCTTTTACCAAGACTTTTTGCGCTAAAACACAATAGCCTATGAGAAGAAAAACAATACTAGCTGAAAACTTCATACAACACATCTAGCGATTTGGGCATCTTAAACGAGTGTATGTGCAATTTATAATACCGCAAAATTAACTCTAATAAGGCTCTTCGTTGAGTTCCTGTGGCCAAAATCGTATCCAAAGCATCAAATTTCGTACCTAAGTATGCTTTTAGCAACACAATTTCACTCCCCGACAAGCTCTCGTTCCCATTTGGGTGGGAGCAAAACCTGCCATTTTGAATATCAAAATAGGGCTCATTAATAGCTGTAATATCAGGATAAAATCCTAAATATTTTGTTAACTGAATTAAAATAAAAATATGTGCGTTAGCTGTTTTATCATGCGTGTCTAGCCAAATTAAGGCGTTCTCTAAAAAAGAATACAATGACTTGTTCTCTTCTTCTTCTCTAAGAACAGACCGCAATACCTCTGCCAACAACATACATATACTAAGTTTGGCTATGTCTGACGGAATGCTCGTGTATGGATGTATGATTTTGGCTGATTTTAAGACCGACAACCCTGACCGCTTTGGTGTTGATGCTACTAACTCAAGCTGTGTAAGTGCTTGAAACATTCCCATAGAAAAAGCCTTATTGCGCTTTACGGCTCTTGCGCCTTTAACAACAAAGGAGCTGAGTCCTAAGCGCTGTGTGTATGCGTGTACTATAATACTGGTTTCTCCGTACTTGGTGGTGTGTAATACAATGGCAGAAGTATGTTGTTCCATTAGTTGATAATCATCACTTTTTTTACCGTGCTGTCCAAGCCGTCTTTTGAGGTTACAAAAATAAGATATACTCCTGATCGAACCCGCTGACCCGAAAATGAACGCAAATTCCAGCTAATACTTCCACCTTCGCTAGTCGTGTCGTGTACAAGATTTCCGGCTATATCCGTTATTTTAATTCGCGCGTTTTGTTTAAGCCCACGAACAACCAAATTGCCCGTATAATTAGGTCTCACGGGGTTGGGGAAAACACTTACTTCTGACAAGGTTTCAGAAGTAGCATATGCGT
>JAYPBW010000013.1:18548-29994 GCA_038124405.1 Flavobacteriaceae bacterium
ATACACCACCATGCCGTCTAGGGTTCCTAAATATACCTTCCCAGTGTTGTTATCAATGCCTATTGTTTTCACAGATGATGACGGTAGAGTGCTGTTATCTTTTGTGAAGTGCCGTAAAATTTCCGTGCCATTTGGGCTCACTAAAAAAACTCCAGCATTAGCAGTGCTTATCCATTTTTGATTGTTCCCATCAACTTCAATATCAGTGATGAACTGGCCACTTAACAACTCTCTTAAGTTTCCGTCATCATCTACTACTATAGAGCGAAGTTGGGCATCATCTTCAAAAAACCTATTTGGGGCATACAAAACCGCCATTCCATCACGGGTACCAACCCAAAGACGGTTGTCTTTATCTAATCGAATACTTCTAATATCATCGGAAGGAAGTCCGATGTCGCCACCCAACAGACGTTTCATTTGTGGGGGCGATTGGGATATATCAACTCCTATAAGGCCGCTGTTTATTCCGCCAAAGAAAATAATTTTATTATTAAAAAGTTCCATGTTGGAATATCCCGATTCATTTGTGTAATCTAACACTACATCTGATAAATCATATGAACTCCATTGCCCTGAAGGACTTCGTTTTTTAAGTCCGTTTTGAACAAATGCGGTTAAAGACCATAAATTGTTTTGATCATCAACAAGAGCATCGCGAACACGAATGCTAACATAATCTGGGCCAACAAAAGAAAGGCTTTCCAGCCCGCTGTTTGTTTGATTCCATAGTTCAACAGGGGAGTTGTCCTGCATTAAAACCATTCCGCCGTGATAAGAGCACACATAATAGGTGCCCAATTCTGAAGGGTGAGGTACAATTCTAACGATGCTTTCTGCATTAAATAAAGATTCGTTAGAAATAGATGTCCATTCTTTTTCTGTTAAATGGCTAATTCCATGATTTTCTAGTGGATAAGGATTATAAAACAACTCATAATCTCCGTGTGAAATCCAAAGTTCATTAGGCAACATCTCTATATCAAAAATACTGTTTTGCAGTGGTCCATTTGGGCTTACATATTTATCGTTGTTTGTTGCGGCATGTCGAACTAATCCCACTGATGAAGTTCCAATGAATAATTCACCATTAGCAACTATGCCACGCTGAAATGTGTTTTTATTTACGCCATCAATTGTGGTTACTGCTTCCACAACTTCGAACGACTTGTTCAAACTATAAACACTAGAAAGTGTCATTATTACTCCATATTCGTGTGGAGCAATGTGCCTTACTTTTCCAGAAAAGCGTGCTTTTTGAATAATGTTCTCATGTAATTGAAAAAAATAAACAGTATTCCCATCATTTTTTGCGCCATATAATACATTGTCTTGAATCCAAAGGGATGCCCAATTACCCGAGACATATTCTTCCCAGGAAGAAAATTCTAGTTTGTTTGGGTTATCTAGCGCTGTTTTGTAAATTCCTTCAGAAGTTGCGGCATAAATATAACCTTGGTAAATGACTACTTGGGTCACAGCAATTCTATCCGCAAGAGATCCAAAATATACGGTATCTCCAAATTCTAGTGTTGTAGGATTAAGTTCAACCACGCCAAAACCTGTTGCCAAATAGGCTGTATTTTGGTACATAAAAATATGGTTGATTTGCTTTTTATCTACCGCAATAGAAGTGTTTCGTTCTATAGAATTGTCTACGTTTATTTTTTTAGAGGCTATTGAAATAGTGGCTACCATACCGTTTTCAAAGCCAACAATGATGGAATTATCAAATGTTGCTATCGCAGAAATTGCATCTCCAGAAAGCCCGTCAACAGTGGTAATTGTTTCTGTTGTTCCGAATTCGGGGTTTAATATAAAAAGGGCGTTTTCAGCCGCTGCTATAATAGACTCATTGTGTGTCCTGAGTGCAGAAATATTGTTGTACGAATACATAGATTCCCACTGCTTGGTCTGTCCAAAACTGGTGGTAATACTCAATCCTATAAAAAAAAGTATGCGCAATAAATCAACCTTCATCATAAACAAAACGGTAAATGCGCCGTTGTGGTATGCTAAACAACACCCTGTGCTAACATCGCGTCGGCAACTTTTACAAATCCTGCAATGTTTGCCCCTTTTTCGTAATTAATTATTCCATTGTCTGCGCCATAAGAAACACAAGCTTTATGAATGTCTTTCATGATGTCTTGTAGGCGTTGATCAACCTCGTCTCTTGTCCAGCTATACCGCAATGAGTTTTGCGCCATTTCCAATCCAGAAACCGCTACGCCTCCAGCATTCGATGCTTTTCCAGGCGCATACAAAATGTGATGAGCATGAAAGTGTGCTATAGCTTCTGGTGTAGAAGGCATATTTGCACCTTCACTGATACAATAACACCCGTTAGACACCAAGGTTTTAGCGTCTTCTTCACTCAATTCGTTTTGTGTAGCACATGGCATTGCAATATCACATGCTACAGACCAGGGTTTTTGACCTTTGTGAAAGGTGGCCTTAGGGTATTGATTTACATACTCATGAATTCGTTTCCGCTTCACATTTTTGAGGTCCATTACGAATGCTAGTTTTTCCTCATTTATGCCATCAGGGTCGTGTATAAAGCCAGAGGAGTCCGAAAGGGTTAACACTTTTGCGCCAAGATTCAAGGCTTTTTCGGCAGCATATTGTGCTACATTCCCTGAACCTGAAACAACTACCTTTTTACCTTCAAAACTTTCTCCTTTGGTTTCTAGCATATTTTGTGCAAAATATACCGCTCCGTATCCAGTGGCTTCGGGTCGAATTAGAGAGCCTCCCCAAGAAATCCCTTTTCCAGTCAACACCCCTGTGAACTCGTTTTTTAGTCTTTTATACTGCCCAAACATATAGCCTATTTCTCGGCCTCCCACGCCAATATCACCAGCAGGAATGTCTCTGTTTGGTCCTATATGACGAAATAATTCTGTCATAAAGCTTTGACAAAAGCGCATCACCTCAGCATCCGATTTGCCTTTAGGATTGAAGTCAGCTCCTCCTTTTCCGCCGCCCATGGGAAGTGTGGTAAGGGCGTTTTTAAACACCTGTTCAAATGCTAAAAATTTCAGAATACTCAAATTAACTGATTCGTGAAATCGCAATCCGCCTTTGTAAGGGCCAATGGCCGAATTCATTTCAATACGATAGCCTCGATTTACTTGAATTTCTCCGCTATCATCTACCCATGGCACGCGGAACATAACTACGCGTTCTGGTTCTACCATGCGCATCAGGATGTTTTTACCATGATAAATATCATTGGCAACAATGTATGGTAACACCGTTTGCGCTACCTCTGTAACGGCCTGCATAAACTCTGGCTCGTGTGCATTTCTGTTATTAACTTCCTTTAAAAAGCCATTAATAATTTGTTCCATGAGATTTGAATTGCTAATCGAAGTTACACTTTATTTTGAAACCTATCGCAATGCTTGGGATAGGTCTGCAATCAAATCGTCACTGTCTTCAATGCCTACACTAAGTCGAATAAGTCCGTCTGTGACGCCTGTTTTTTCACGTACTTCTTTTGGAATCGATGCGTGTGTCATGCTCGCAGGATGTCCTGCAAGACTTTCCACGCCGCCTAAAGATTCTGCAAGAGTAAAAACCTTAAGGGACGAAACTATTTCAACTGCCTTTTCAAGGCTATCATCTTTATGAACAAATGAAATCATTCCTCCGAAGTCATGCATTTGTGCTTTGGCCACCTCGTGGTTTGGGTGTGTTTCAAATCCTGGCCAGTACACTTTTTTAATATCTGGATGCGCAGCTAAAAATTGGGCTATCGCTTTTCCGTTTTCACAATGACGTTGCATTCTAACATGAAGTGTTTTGATTCCTCTTAGAACTAGAAATGAATCCATCGGTCCTGGAACTGCACCACCAGCATTTTGAATAAATGCAATCTTTTCAGCAAGGGTTGAGTCGTTAAGCACTAAAGCGCCCAGAACAACATCGCTATGACCGCCTAAATATTTTGTTGCAGAGTGCATCACTATATCTGCACCCAATTCTAGTGGGCGTTGCAAATATGGAGAGGCAAAAGTATTATCAACCGCCAGCAGTATGTTATTTGCCTTAGCGAGCCCAGCCATCGCTTTGATATCAACGACTTGCATTACTGGATTGGTTGGGGTTTCCACCCAAAGCAATTTGGTGTTGGGGTTTATGTGCTTTTCCACTTCGCTTATTTCGCCCATAGGCACAAAATGAAATTTGACTCCGTAAGGCTCAAAGATTTTAGTAAAAATGCGATACGTTCCTCCATACAAATCGTTTGTTGAGATGACTTCGTCTCCGGGCTGTAATAGTTTAATAACCGCATCAATGGCTGCCATACCAGATGCAAAGGCCATAGCGTGCTTACCAGACTCAATACTTGCTAATGAGGATTCTAGGGCAGTGCGTGTTGGGTTATGAGACCTACTATACTCATATCCAAGATGTTCCCCAGGCTTGGTTTGGGCATAGGTTGAAGTGAAATAAACAGGAGGCATTACAGCGCCATAGGCTTTGTCAGGCTGTTGTCCTCCGTGTATGGTTCGAGAGTTAAATTTCAATTTTTTATTTGCCATGGCTGTATTTTTGGCAAATGTATTTAAGTTTCCCTAATACACCTCGAATTCCCATTAATTTCCTAAACTTTGTAATATTATGAAAAACACATTTCTTTATTTATCAAGTTGTTCTACTTCTATGCGCATCATCAAGGAGCTAGGCATTGAAAACGCTCCTTACTTACAAGATGTAAAACTACAACTGGTAACGCCCGAACAGTTAGCCTTTCTGTATAAAGACACCAAAAGTTACGAGGCTCTTATTAATAAGCGTGGGCGAGTTTTTGCTCAATTGAAACGTGAAAGAACCTCATTTACTGAAAATATTTTTAAACAGTTGCTTGAAACAGAATATAGTTGCCTAAAGCGTCCCATTCTTATTTGGGACAAGATAGCTTATATTGGAAATGCCAAAAAAACTGTCGCAGAAATGCAATCCGCAATTAATGAATAAACGAACACTAGCGTTATTTGCTGCCTTTGGCGCAACTACCATTTATGGGCTGAATCATACTATTGCCAAGGAAGTAATGCCCACTTACATTCAAGGGTTTGGTTTTATTCAGGTGCGATTGCTCGGTGCTACACTATTGTTTTGGCTAGTGAGCCTATTCATACAACCGCAACGTATAGCTGCCTCCGATTGGAAACGAATGTTGTTATGTGCTTTTTTGGGTATGGGTATAAACATGCTGAGTTTTTTTAAAGGATTGGAATTTTCAACTCCTATAAACAGTTCTGTGCTGATTACGGTAACACCCATATTGGTATTTGTGTTTTCGGCATGGATTATTAAAGAAAAGCTCCTTCTTCCGCGTATTATTGGAGTCCTGTTGGGGTTGGCTGGAGCTTTGGTGTTGATCTTGTTTGGAAATGAAGTCAGGGCAGATGCCCCGAATATTCCTTTAGGAAATTTTCTTTTTTTAATTAATACTGCAGCTTTTGGGTTGTATTTAATTTTGGTAAAGCCTTTGTCAGCTAAATATGCCTCGGTGCACTTATTAAAGTGGTTGTTTTTGTTTGGGTTTATCATGTCATTACCTATAACGTACAAGGAGTTTCATGCCGTTTCTTGGGCATCGCTTCCTTTTAGTGCGGTGTGGCGATTTGGGTTTGTTGTTGTGGGAACAACCTTTTTAACTTATTTGTTAAATGTGTTTGCGCTTAAAGAACTAAAAGCTAGTACCATTGGGGTGTTTACCTATTTACAGCCTGTTATTGGTATTTGCTATGCCATCATAGCGGGTGCTGATTCGTTTACTTCTTCAAAATTGGTTGCAGCAGTTGTAGTGCTTGTGGGAGTTTATTTAGTTACCAAAAGGTATGAGGCGAAAGTAGTTTAGTAGGCTTTGTCTTCGCCCTTAAAAACATTGATAACCGTGCGAATAATAATTTTGATGTCTAGTGCAAAAGACCAATTTCGAATATAAAAAATATCGTATTTGATGCGATGCTTCATCTCTATTTCCTTTTCTATGCCGCCACGCGCGCCACTTACCTGTGCCAGCCCTGTTATTCCAGGCTTTAGATATGTGCGCTTGGAATAATCTTCAAGAATAGTGCTGTATTGCTCATTCTGTGATGAAAGGTTTGGTCTAGGCCCAACCACAGACATTTGCCCAAGTAAAACATTGAGAAACTGAGGAAACTCGTCAATGCTAGTTTTACGAAGAAACTTTCCTATTCTCGTTACGCGCGAGTCGTTTCTAGAGGCGGATGTCTCGGTTGTCTTGTTCACTTTCATCGACCTAAACTTAAAGCATTTAAACAATTTTCCACGTTGACCTGGTCTATTTTGAATAAAGAATATTGGTCCTTTAGAGTCGATTAAAATGATTATGGCAATTATAGGAACAGCCCACGATAATAAAAACACGGTTACGGTTAGTGAAAAGATGAAGTCAAATACTCTTTTTTGAATCCGCTTTGCGCTGGAATCAAGCGGGCTGGTTTTGTACGAAACTACCTGCGTTAATCCAAAATATGTTGATTTTACTCCAGCGATTGGATAATTTGTGTCGGCAATAAACTTCAAGCTTACATTGTTTTCCCAACCTAGGCTCAACAGGTGTTGCCTTGATTTTTTTAAGATAAGCTCTATTGGAATATATACGTCTGTAATCTTTTCTTGAACTATTTTTTCTTGTAACCGACTGAACTCCTGTGGCTCTAAAAGATTCTTGTCAAGAAGATGAGGCTTTAAACCTGTTCGTTTTAGTTCAATTATGTCATTTATGAAGTTTTCCCCTGAACTTGAGTCACAAATCAATATGGCTTGTTGGAAAAAGTGGCTTTTGCGCCTAAATCTAAACAGTGTTGTAATGGATATTGCCTTGGTCAGTGCAACTACACAAAAAAAAGATGCGCTGCTTATGAGTATAGTCGTTATGTCAGCAGACATTAATTGTTGGCCTGGAGCCAACAAAATGACCGTTAGAGACAATAATGTGAAGTAGCAAAAACACAACAAAACCCGCTGGAGCTGTTTTACATATGTCATATTGCGCTCATATCTGTAAAATTTTGAGGCGAATGAGGAAAAACTCCAACTCAACAAAAAATATGCAGTATAGGTAAGTGCAGCTTGTTGGTCATTTGCATAGAGTGGCTTAAAAAGTAAACTATTAAAAAGCAACAAAAAAACAGCCCATTCAACAGCAAAGAATGGAGTGGTTAACAAAAGCCTTTTTCTTTTTTGGGTATAATTGCTCAATATATATTGGTATGCAGAAACAACGATTTATTCTGTGGTTTATTGCGCAGCTTAGCTTTTAAAAGAAGTAAAATCTCGATGCTCTACCTTTTTTAATTCTTCCTCCGTCAAGGATTTAAAGTACGTGTAGGTGCGCTGCATGCCTTCTTTACGTCCAAAGTTGGGTTCCCACCCCAAAAGCTCCTTGGCTTTTGTAATATCAGGTTTGCGCTGTAGCGGGTCGTTTTTGGGTAGCGATTTAAATACAATTTTTTGGTCGGTTCCGGTGAGCTCGATAATCTCTTGTGCAAAATCCAAAATCGATATTTCATGAGGGTTGCCTATGTTTACTGGTAAATGGTAGTCGCTCATCAGCAGCATATAAATCCCCTAAATTTCAACCTCCAAAAAAAAACACGACCGTGTTTGTGAACCATCTCCAAATACCGTTAGATCTTCACCTCTAAGGGCTTGTCCCATAAAGGCTGGTATCACACGACCATCATTGAGGCGCATTCTAGGACCATAAGTGTTAAAAATCCGCACGATCCGTGTTTCCACGCCATGATATCGGTGATACGCCATCGTGATGGATTCCAAATAGCGTTTTGCCTCGTCATAGACCCCGCGTGGTCCAATGGTGTTTACATTGCCAAAATAGTCTTCGGTTTGGGGATGTACGAGTGGGTCGCCATAAATTTCAGAAGTGGATGCTACCAAAATCCGTGCGTTTTTTGCTCGTGCAAGCCCAAGGGCATTGTGCGTGCCTAAAGCACCCACTTTTAGGGTTTGAATCGGGATTTTTAAATAGTCGATTGGACTGGCGGGCGAAGCAAAATGAAGTATAAAATCCAAATCCCCCTCAACGTCGATGTATTCACACACATCATGGTGCACAAAGCTAAAGTTTGGGTTATCCTCTAAATGCGCAATATTGGACATAGAACCCGTAATCAGGTTGTCCATCCCAATGACAGCCATGCCGTTTGCCAATAGTTTATCGCATAGGTGTGACCCTAAAAACCCTGCCGCTCCGGTAACTAATGCGCGTTTCATTTAAAACTTTTGTATATATAGTTATATGTGTTGAATCGCTTTGCTATTTACAAACGAAAGTTCTTCATAGCTGCTTGAAATCGAATGTAGTAAAAATCCTTTTTTTCTAAAGGTTTCCAGAAGTTTAATTGTTTTTTCTTTTCCATTATGGAAAAATCGTTCGTGAATTTCTAAAACAATTTGGTTAATGTTAATCTCCGAAGAAAGTATGCTCTCAACTACAGTGTATTCAGACCCCTCTATATCCATTTTAATAAGATCTATAGTATTGTGATTAAGATCCTTCAAGATATCATAGAAGGATTTCATTTTAACGGTCACCGTGTTTTTAAAGGAAACTTTACTGTGGCCAACTAAACTACCTGACACATGGGTTTTGTTTTTTGGCAAAAAGAACGTGACCTTTTCCGATTTATTCGACAATCCATATTCATTTAATTTAAATTTTTCTGGCAAGCTTTGTTGTTTACACCAGGATATTGAATCTGGGGTGGGGTCAAATGCAAATATATAGCAATCAAAGATATTAATAAGGGCTCTGTCAAAGGAGATGTCTTTTCCTACTCCAAACGAATAAACAATAGCGTTTTTTCTAATGAGGCTTGGGATAACATAAAACCCTCCATATTTGTTGCCAAACCATTTGCTTTTACACCTAATATCTTTTTTTATGTGGCTATGCCTTAAAAAATTTAATCCTCTTTTTATAACTGCTTTCATCTTCCTATGGAATAATAGTCAACTCCTAAGGTGTCCATTTCTTTTGGACTGTAAATGTTGCGCCCATCAAAAATAACATGGCCGTTAAGTGCCTGCTTTAACTTTTCAAAATTCGGGTTTCTAAAGGCGTGCCATTCCGTGCAAATCAACAGGGCGTCTGCGCCTTCAACAGCTTCCATCATACTTGCAGCAAACGAGATGCTGTCGCCAAGTTTTGCTTTTACTTTGTCCATCGCCTCGGGGTCAAAAGCGGTAACCGTAGCCCCTGCAGCAAGCAGTTTATCAATCATATATAAGGCGGGAGCTTCGCGAATGTCGTCTGTGTCTGGCTTGAATGCTAATCCCCAAAGCGCAATTTTCTTGCCATTTAAATCGCCTTTAAAGTGTGCTTCCATTTTTGGGAACAAAACTGTTTTTTGCTGTTCGTTTACATTAATGACACTGTCCAAAATAGCAAAATGGTGGTTGGCATCCTTGCCTGATTTGTGCAATGCCTTTACATCTTTTGGAAAGCAAGACCCGCCATAACCGATTCCGGGAAATAAAAAGCGTTTTCCGATACGCTCATCCAGCCCCATCCCCATACGTACATCATCTACATTCGCGCCTACCTTTTCACAATAATTTGCAATTTCGTTCATGTAAGTGATTTTGGTTGCCAAAAAAGCGTTGGCGGCATATTTGGTCAGCTCTGCGGATTTGATGTCCATAAACACAATAGGATTTCCAGAGCGGACAAAAGTCGCGTAGAGTTTATTCATGGTTTTCTGTGCCCGTTCTGACTCCACGCCCACAACAATCCTATCGGGTTTCATAAAATCTTCCACGGCAAAACCTTCGCGTAAAAATTCAGGGTTAGACACTACGTCAAAAGGCAGGTCTGTTTTCGCTTGTATTGCCGCTTTTACACGCTCACCAGTCCCCACAGGAACCGTGCTTTTACTAACAATAATTTTGTAATCCTTCATCAAGTCACCAATTTGATTGGCAACCCCCAGCACATAGGATAAATCTGCAGAGCCGTCTTCGTCTTCAGGAGTGGGCAGCGCTAAAAAAATGACATCGCCATGAGCAACACCTTTTTCAATGTTGGTAGAAAAATGAAGTCTGCCAGATTTAATGTTGCGTTCAAAATAGGTTTCCAGGTGCGGTTCATAAATAGGCACCTCGCCATTTTGCATTATGGCTACTTTGGCTTTGTCAATGTCGATACACAAAACCTCATTACCGGCTTCTGCCAAACAAGTTCCGGTAACCAAGCCTACATAACCAGTGCCTACTACGCTTATTTTCATGGAGATTTTTTAGGGTTTATGTCTTTTAACCAATCTTTTACCCCTTTTTCTAGGGAAAAATCAAACTTAACTAATTTGTGCAACTTATTAGAGTTTATGTTTGTAGAAATGGTTAGCTTCTTAATGCGATCAGGGTCATATTCTTTTTTGCCAAAAAAATTCTTCAAAACAAACCCAGCCAACAGTAGTAGTTTTTTATTTAAAACCCAAACTTTGGAGGATTTCCCCCTTTCATTAGCTATTGTTTTTACTATTTCGGCAATGGTAGGGTTTTTTAAATTTCCAGCGTTGTAAATATGAAGCCCATTGCTCAGTTTATCGGGAAGTTCAAACAGTGCCTTAGCCAAGTCCTTAACATAGATAGACGCCTTAATGGTGTCTTTTCTTCCTGGATAAAAGAATCTGTTTTTTTGTATGGCCTGTAGTAGTCGCGTATAATTGCCGTCTTCCCATTGACCATAAACAACGACAGGTCTTACGATGATAAGTTTGCGGTTCTCAATATCTTCGTTAAGCCATTTTTCATGTATAAGTTCTGCTATTCTTTTTGAAATTCCGTAAGGAGTATCTGGCATGGGTAGGGATTCTTCTGTTTTTTCAGATTCGCTAGTTCCATACACAGACATCGTGCTCGTAAAAACAATAGTGTTTATTCCGTGGTCTCTAGCATAAGTACAAACATTTTCGGCACATAATGTGTTCGTTTCGTAGTACTCCTGTGGCTCATGCCCTGGATTTTTTAATACAGCAGCTAGGTTGAAAATTACATCTTCTGGAGTTGGGGTATAACTCGTTATGATTGGGTTTCTTACATCAACATGCTCAAGCTCTTGATGGTCAATAAGTGACTTTTTTATATCAAAAACAAGGCCATTGCCGTCATTCATTTTTAGCATATGACTTCCTATAAAGCCGCTACCGCCAAAGAGTAATGCTTTATTCATCGCTAACGATTTTAGCTATCAAAGAGTCAACGCTAAAATAATCTTGACACATATTTTTAATCTGCGTGCTTTTCTTTGTGCCTTTCATGCGTACAAGTTTATCAAGTGCTTGAGCAAAAATACTATTCTGCCAACTATTAATAGAAATTCCGTTAGGGTATTGCTGGATAATTCTTTCAAGTTCGCTTTGGCTATCTGTGATCG
>JAYPBW010000014.1:0-383 GCA_038124405.1 Flavobacteriaceae bacterium
GTCCATGACATGTAATAGATCCAGGATAAACGCATCTTTATCGTAGGTTTTCCATTCCATAAGTCTCCAAGAGACAAGCAACACGAGGCATAACCCAACAGCAAAATAGAATTTGCTGTTTTTGGTTAAGTCAACCTTTGGGGTTTTTTTAGGCTCCATTTCATAGGTATTTAAGATTTGTTAAACCAAACCTACAAAAATTTTGCCAAAAAAACCCGACGAATGTCGGGCTTGGTGTTACTGTAGTCGGAACGTAATCGGAATACTGAAAGGAACTCTAACTGGTCGTCCACGTTGCTTTCCTGGCGTCATTGTTGGAAGTCTAGAAATAATTCTATTGGCTTCCTTTTCAAGATTTTTATCAGGTCCACGTGTTCTAATTC
>JAYPBW010000014.1:393-11406 GCA_038124405.1 Flavobacteriaceae bacterium
TGGTGTAGTGCTGGATTTTTGTTCAACAATTCGAACACCATCTTTATCAATAACAAACTGTACGTATACACGTCCTTGAATCCCCATTTCCTGGGCAATTTCAGGGTAGCGGAAGTTTTTAGCAATATGACGTTGAATTTTTTCTTGGAAACATTTTCTACGTTCCGACTTTTTTACACGCTCGCAGCCTGGAAATAAGGGAACATCTTCAATAATGGCAAAAGGAACATCAACGTCTAATTCTTCCTCTAAAACTTCTACTTCTTCAATAATTTCTTCTTGAGTGGTTTCGGTAGATTCAATTACAGTTTCTTCTACTTCTTCTTCGTCTTCAACTACCTCAATAATTTCGGGTGCTGGTGGCGGAGGTGGAGGCGGCGGTGTTTTAATTTGTTCTGTAATCGGAACTAACTCGTCATCATCGTCATCAACATCTAAAGCCTCATATCCGTACATGGACTTGTCATACGTTTTCCATTCAATAGCTTGCCAAGCAATAAACATAACGGCACACAAACCGATGGCAAAATACAGGCTGCTATTTTTACGTAAGTCCGCGTTGGAATTCTTTTTAGGTCGCATGTAATGAATTTAGAATTGAGCTAAAATAATAAAATTATAGTATAGTAAATAAATTATTGTGTGAGTTATTTCATGCTATGAAATAACAGCTAAGTAGTCTTCGTCAGACAATAATGCTTCTGCCTCGTCGGGGTTAGTTAGCTTCATTTTTACAATCCATCCTTCTCCATATGGATCGTCATTAACCGCCTCTGGAGTTTCTTCTAAATCTTCATTAAATGCAATTATTTCACCCGATAAAGGGATGAATAAATCTGATACCGTTTTTACAGCTTCAACGGTGCCGAAAACTTCTTCTTTAGCTAGAGTTTCACCAACCGTTTCAACCTCAACATAAACAATATCTCCTAGTTCGCCTTGCGCAAAATCGGTAATACCAACAGTAGCCTCATCGCCCGAAATACGTACCCATTCGTGATCTCGAGTATATTTTAAGTCTTGAGGGATGTTCATAATATAATTTTGGTTAAATGTAGTGTAAAAATGTTTTTAATTTCCAAAATTGTAACGCAAGGTAATCCCCGAGCGAATATTTGTTTGTGGGAAAGCGGTAGAGATAGCAAATTTTGAAAACGCATGGTCGTAAAAGAATAAGGCTGTAAAGTTGCGTGAAAGGGCATAATCGGCAGAAATTTTAAGCGACCATAAGCGTTGTCCAGCAGTTACTTGATCGCTTAGAATATCTAAATTTCGTATTAATGTAATATTGTCACGAACCGATAAATCTCCTTTTATATTTATGTCGCCTCTTAAGTTTGTTGGTTTACCGCCAATATTCGTTTTAAACTTTACGTTTTTTATTCGATATCCCAAGCCTACAATCCATTCATCTCCCGATGTTTCTGTCAACAAATTATTGTCTAAGGAGAGTGATAATGCGCGATCTTTTCGAACCTCTGCCGACAACTGCATGCTGTTTTTTAACTCAAAATCTACTTTAACAAGAGGGTTAAACTGCTCCACTAAATTTACATTAGTGTATAAAATCTTGTTCATGAAGTTCCCCGACTGATCTGTTGCACTGGGCTGATACTCTAAGTTGGTAGCAAAAGCATTTAACGTATGGCTTGCGCGATAGCCGTGTGATATTGCAAAGCGATTAAATCGCTTTCTAAATGATTTTAACCGCATCAGGCCTGTGTATTGCATATTCCAATTTGGAAGGGGAAATGAGCGTTCGGCTTTCATACTCACCACAGATGGGTCGGTTCCCACATATGCAGACAGAAACGCCGGGATAAGAACAGCTTGATTGTTTTTACCAAAGCCTCTTGGAAAACCGTCAGCATCTACATCTCCAGCTGGAATACCACGAGCATTTGCCAAGCGCTGCGCTACAATCAAGCGGTTTGCTTTAAGATCTTCAAATGCTGTAGAATTAAGCCCGCTGCCACCAAAAGAGGTACGAAGCATAATTGTAGAAATCTCGAAATTGCCAAAAACTCTTGGAGATAGCGCATTATAGTTTCCACCAATAACACTAAAATTTTCTGATGCATTTTCAGAGTAACTTCTATTCCCAGTTAAGTCCAATTGTAATCCTTGAAGTAATCCAACATCGGCGTTATAAGTAGTTTTAGTGTTGTGAACAGTTGTATATGCTTGATTGAAGTTTGGAAATTCGGTAAGCCATCCGCGCTTTGCTGCTTCAAAACGAATGTCTTTTTGTCTGCCCATGGCAAATGCAAACCCAGGATTTGAAGTTCCTAAAAACCCAATATTCTGAGTATAACCTGGAAGTACAGTTCCATTGTTCTCGCTATAATTAAATTGAACTCTCTGAAGTGCTGTTAAAAGCCCTACAACAGTATTTTTAAACTTCACCCTAGGCTTCGATTTCTCTCTTGCATTTGTTTTTTTCTTAAGCCCAAGAGTGTTATATAAGGCTTGCATATTTGCAGTTCCGTTCCATTGAATGGTATTGGCGTTTTGAAGGGTGTGTACCAATCCAAGAGCGTTATTGTTTTCGTCAACTACATTGGACAAAGAGGTTGAACCGCGTTGCCAATTAAAATTTCCAGTATAGGAATAGGTTCCATCTAAAAACGAAAGTACAGGCAGAAGTCTAAATGGCAATTGATATGTAGCACCAATAGATTGGTCAAATCGATCCATTTGACCCGTATCCCAAAGTCCATCCCAAATATCAAGTTCTGTATTAACATTGGTCGTTCCAGCAGGGCCATCTTCAAGATAGTTTCGAACAATATTCCTTGTAGAGGCCGAAAAATCTAAACGTAATGAGTTTGTAAGGTTGTGATTTATGGTGAAAAGCCAATCGAATAAATAATTCCGTTGCTGCAAATCTGGCAATTCAAGTTGGTTTGAATTATCAACTCCTTCCAAGTACACCTGGCGAAAACGCTGGCTTTGGAAAGTTCGATTTATGGTAGCGCCAAAGGTCACCGAGCTTGGCAATAAATTTAAATTCACTTCTGACAACCATCGCAAATAATTTTTGGTTGAAATAGCATCTACTTTAGAAAATGGTTTTAACGTTAGAGGCTTGAACGAATAATTATAACCTGCGCCTAATCGCACATTTTTATATGCGTAATCTTCAATTTCAAAATCGTTGCGTTTTTCTTCATTGTATGAATACGAGAAGTCCAAGTTCTCGATATCAAAAAAGTGTTGCTTTGTTTCTGGATTACGCTGTTTTCGAACACCGATAAGGTTAATGCTTTTTAGCTTAGAAACACTAATAGCTTGATCTCTTATAGAGTCGCGTTGAGAGTCGCGTTCTGCAGTATCTAAGCGATCTTGAAGCTTGATGTCTCTATAATAGGGGTCGTATTGAGGTGTAATAACTTCTTGATTATAACTATAACTTACTGGCAATACTAATCCCCATTTTTTTGGAAAAAGCATTCCTGCATTCATACTAGTTGTGACACCGTAAGATCGGGTGTCGTCTTGACTTCTTTGATTTGGAGATTGATCAATAGCACCAAAACCAACCGTTGAAACAGCGCCGTTTAATGTTACGTTGGCAAAGTCTGCTAAATTCGCATCCATAGTACCCACAGCTGCCCATCCACCACGGGAATCAATTTCTGAAAGGCGAAGTTCATTAAACCATACTTCTCCACTTAGTGTATTCCCTGGTGTTGTGTTTGGGTTTTTAACTCCAACCACTAAAGTTCGAATGGCGCCTAATGTTGGATTCCCACGAATAGATAATTTATACTTTTTATCCCCAGGAAGGCTAGAGGCAGGCGCAAACTCATCAATTGGGTTTAGATTTTCATCAAAATACGTTGCGCCCACAATGTTACGGTTCGAAATTGATTTTGCCTTAAGCTGCGTCAATAGTTCTACAGGAATATCCATTTCATTGCTTGCTGTTTGCCACACTTCTTCGGCACTTAAGTTGTTCGATACACCATCTGTGTAAGCAGTTGGTTTTAATGGAATCTCAATTTGATAATAGTTTTCAGTAATATCTGTTCCCAAACGAATAAATGCTACCATGCGTTCATCAAGTTGGTCTTGAGCTCCTTCACCCGGAAGTGGGTTTTCTCCAGATATAGATTCGGCGTGAAGAAACATTCTAAGACGTTTATATTGGCGCATATCCAAATCCAAATGTTTGTAAACTCCTTCACCGTCTTTTGGTGCTAAATCCTTGACTCGAAGTGAAAGTGACTGTTCATTTTCTCGGATGAGGTTATTGTAACTGTTAAGTGTTTCACGTACAATTCCTGGAGGCAATTTGTATCGAATGGGTGTACGCGTTTCATTTTCCAAAACATTAACTGCGCTTACCTCAAGTTGTGTGTTGGGGTGTGTGATTTGTTCCGTATTTAGTGGGTTTGGCACACGTGTCCAGTCTGCGCGAACCAAATCAAGAGTACCAAAGCGGAATACTGTTGGATTGCTAAACCCTGTAACCAACATTCGCATAAAGCGAATAGAGCGTAAATCTTCCATGCCGTTAATGGCTTCAAAGAAGTTTCGGTATCTAGGTGTATCATAATAGTCGGGGACAACAGGAACACGAAACTGCAACCATCTAGATGAAATGACTTGCCCATTGGGTAACTCAATATCATCCCTTTCACGCACATCAACCAAAAAAGGATGCGCTCCAACACTCATGTTTTTTTGTATTGGAACTCGATATTGAAAATACCTGTCAATCGTATTCATGGTATTGTCTTGATTCAAGTCCTCAGCATCAGGAGTTGTGTACGATCCTCTAAATTGTTCATTAACTTCAAGTGGGGAATTTCCTTGAGTACCATTATAGTTTTTGTACCTATCAAGTATAGACCCGCTCGCTTGAGCAAAATAGGTGTAGTTGTCTCCTGCAGGGTCCTCTGCGGGGCCATTCGTGTAAATTAATCGTTCTTCCTCATCAGTAAGTCCATCAAGACCTACGTCTTGCAACAGACGGTTTTGCCCATCGGCATCAAAAGCATACACTAAAGACTGCGTAGCTGGTGTAATTCCCCAAGATGTAGCATAAGTAGCCGTATTTTGTGCTGCTGCTGGAAGGCCATTTTCATATTGTTTTCTTCCATCTTTCAAAACATCCTCGGAAATATTTCCTAAATGAAATACCAACTCCCCTAAATCATTCGGAGAGGTTGTTTGCTCTGAAAATGTATCCAAAAGCCAAAATTCTATGTACTCTACATTAGATTGACTAAAATCGGTGGTGGACATGGCTCTTGTAATTCCTGCCCAATTTTCGCTGGGGCTAGTGCCAAAATTGGGGGCATTGTTATATGGTCCGCGTTCTGAGGGATAATACGCTAAATCAAAAGTGTATTGTACCGTTGATTGCCCTTGAACAATATCTTGTTGAGGAAAAATTTCATCTACAAATATTCGACGAGTTGCATTTGTAGATAAATCATTATCTGTAATCCCGCTTGGGCGTCTTCTAGAGTAAAATAACGGGTCGATATTATACCAAGAAAGCTTTGCTCGCTGATAACCTGCGGAAATATCATCTACAGCTACGTTTGATCCCACAATAGGGAGTTGTTGAGATGGCGCTGGTACACTTGACAAATACCACGAATAGGTATCTCTTATATCTAGATTTGTTTGAGTTCCTTCAAAATCATCAATGTAAGTGGTTGCTGCATTATTTAACTCTGTTGTTCTAGGTGTTCCAACTTGTAAATAGGCTGCTTCAGCACGAATGGAAACATTAGAAGCTACTTGAGAATCAATGTTAGGTAGCTTATTAACCATTCGAGTCAGAAAAGGAATTTCTTTGGAGAAGGTTCCGCTGATACCGAACATACTGTTGTTTACGGGTTCAGACCCATAATTAGCCTTTTGTGTGAGTGGGCGCTCACTCAATCGCATATAAGTTCCTCCAAGCAATAAATCATCGTTTACTTTATGCTCTGCTGTGAATCCCATAAATCGCTTGTTCTGTTGTCCAAAAAGGGTATTGCTTTCTGTAGAAACTTCAATGGGAATGTTGGAGTTTTTAATGCCTTCGTTTAGAATAGTCACACGCCCTAGCTGATAATTTACGGTATAGTCCACACCTTCTTGGAGTAGTCTTCCACCCGCAGAAACCCGAACAGAGCCACGAGGCACATTAAACGCGCCAAGGGCAATACCTTGTCCACCTCCAGAAGACTTATAACGTCCTTTTAATTCAAATTTATTGTACCGCTGAAAATCTGCTGCATCGGCTTTGGTAATGTCATACATTTCTTTAAAAACGTACTTTTTTTGGTTGGCATTATAAAAGTTTCTGTCGGTGTATTTTTCTTGAGGATCGTTTGATCTTAGCAATTCAAAAAGATATTTACCAAAGGGCTCAACCGAAGGGAAAATAATTTGTCCTTGTTCGGGGAGCACTGTTATGCCACTTATGAAGTCAAAAAAACCATCCCCTTCTGCCTGGGCATCTTGATATATATTGAGCTTGTCTAACCCAAACAAATTAAGTAGTATACGTTCTTCAGTTCCTTCGGGCCACGTGGTGCTGTCTTCAGGCCTAATAAAATTTGCTGGTGATGGATCTGTGTATAGAATATTAAAAGTAAAATCTTCTTGGTCGAGCTGAAATGCGCCAATATTGTACACATTTTTCATCATCAAATCAAATACAGGCTGCGCTACATCAAGTACCGAACTTTTAAGCATTTTGAGCACTAGGCTATTATTATTTACCGTAGGAGTAGTTGCAGCGTTTGTAACTGTTGTAGCAGCAACACCATCGGCAGAAAACTCTCCAACTTGATACGTTTGTCCATTTACGGTATATTGAAAAGAAACAGCCAGTACCTCATCGTTTCGCAGCGGCTGGTTTAGGGAAATATAACCCAACTGCTCGTGCAATGAATATTCATTTTGATCCAATTTTCGGGCGCTTTCCAAAATGGCATAATCCCGCCCCTCATTCACCTGATCGGCAATAGTCCCAAACCCCTCTCGTGTGGTGGCTATATCTCGAATTTCTTTTGTGAGTAGACCTGTAGTTCCAATTTGTAGCGGGTCAAGTTTGTTTACGTCATTATCGGGATATGCTCCAGGAGCGGCAGTAAAAAATCCTGAAGTTAAATCATCTAGCAGCACTGCATCTGGGTTTGTTTCACCCAGGTCTTGTAGTGCTAATACATTCCGGACATTATTGGTTCGGGCAGATCGGTTCGTAATCCACACCTCGAGGCGCGTAATTTGGATGGGGGAATTTACATATGGATACGTTTTAACCGATTTATCATAAGCATCTCTAAAATATTGTGCTAAAAAGAAGTGGCGGTTATCTTCGTAATCTAGCGCAAATAATGAAAATTCTTCAAGTGTTCCCTCGCCGTTAGTTTGTATGGTTTGTGATTGAGAACGTTGCTCCGAAATAACGGCCGCAATATCAGTATTTCCAAATTTGAGTTGGGCTTTAACACCAAAAAGGGTTTGCGCACCCGTAATTAACGAACTGTTAAGAGGCATATTTACATTTCCCACTTCGAGTTTTTGAAGAATTCCATCTTCATTACCACTAATGCCTTGTTGTGCTATACTTTTGGCAGTATCCAATGCACTAGACCCCTTTTTGACCAATTCTTTTCCTTTGTTAATGGTGTTTTTTAAGCCACTTGGGACCAAATCTTCAGGGAAAAAATCGAGTTTTATAATACGTTGGAAATCAAAGGTTGATTGCGTATCGTAATTGGCATTTACTCTAAGTCTAGTTCCAATCGTACCAGAAAGACTTAAGTTTATTCGCTGGTTAAAATCAAAACCTAAACTGCTTTGATTTCGGGGTGACAGGCTTGGATTTCCTGATTTTTGATAGCGTAGGCCCAAATCAATACTAGCAGAACCTCGTGGACGAATATTTATTTCATTACTGCCAAAAACGGTTTCAAAAAACTTGGAGTTTACGTAGTAGTCTGGAAGTAAATTTTGTTGCTCATCTTCATCCTGGTTAACACCAGCCAATGCTTGTTGCTTCTCTCGAATATACGTTCGTGTTTTTTCGGCAAGCACCCGGTTTCGATATTCGTCTGGTGTGAGAACTAGGGGTTGCTCTGCATTAATTTTCCCAACCTTAACATTATAAAAATACAGGTTTAGTTTGGGATCATATGTATACGAATCTTCAAATGCAGCGGGTTTTTGTTTAAGCGTAATTTGCTTAAGATTTTGAGCTAAAACCAAACTGTCTTGTGTAGTTGTATTTTGACCATATAACATAGACATGGTTGTTGCCCATAAAACAACTAAAAATAAAACGCCTTTTTTACAGGAATACACGTTCATTACAATTTGTTGAGCGCATTTTTAATCAGGCGTTCTACGGGCATGCTTGGTTCTACTTGTAGTAACGCATCCACTACCTTTTGGGTTTGTTTAACTGGGTAGCCTAAAACACTCAATGCAGATAACGCTTCTTCTCGGTGTGTATTGTTTGAAACTGTCGATATTTCTCCTTCTTCCAAAAGACCTGTAACTTTATCTCTTAAATCAACAATTACACGTTGTGCCGTTTTTGCACCAATACCTTTAACAGCTTGAATGGCTGGCACATTGTCTGTCTGAATAGCCTGCACTACTTCTTGAGGACTCATGGAAGAAAGCACTGTTCGGGCAGTGTTTGCTCCAATTCCACTTACGCTAATTAACAGACGAAAAACACTTCGCTCTACTTGCTCCATAAATCCGTATAGCGTATGTGCATCTTCTCGAACCTGCATGTGCGTATGGATAACAATAAGCTCGTCTTCAGGAAGTTTACTGAACGTATGTAACGAAATATGAACCTCGTAGCCCACGCCGTTACAATCTACAACCAATGTTGTGGGTGTCTTACTAACGAGTCTTCCTTTGAGCTGTGTAATCATTATAGAATTAAAAGTTTAAACTTTGGAATAAAAAGTATTTTGCCCTTAATGGTTACAAAGTAATCAAAAAAAGAGTGTTATAACCACAAAAACACCCTATAATTTTGGGCCATACTTGGCAAGTTTTATTCCCTTTTCGGTTTCATATTGTTTAAAGTTCTCCGAAAATAAAAGCGCTAATTTTTTTGCACTCGCCCAATATTCATCCTCACTGTTCCAATAATGTGAAGGATTGAGTATTTCATCGGGGACCCCATTACATTTTGTGGGGATATTAAAATCAAATACGGAGAGTTTGTTGTAAGATTCCTTTTCAAGGCTATCATTATGAATAGCATCAATAATAGCTCTTGTATATTGGAGAGAAATACGATTTCCTTGATTAAGACCACCGCCAATCCATCCTGTATTGACCAACCACACGTTTGTATCGTGTTGCATCACTTTTTCCTCTAAAAGAATCGCATACTCCGAAGGATGCAATACCATAAACGCTGCCCCAAAACACGTTGAAAAAGTAGCTATGGGTTCTGTAATTCCCACTTCAGTACCAGGTATTTTGGCAGTGTAACCACTCAAAAAATGATACATCGCTTGTTGGGGCGTTAGCTTTGAAACCGGTGGAAGTATGCCAAAGGCATCACAAGTCAGAAAAATAATATTTTTAGGATGTCCGCCTAGGCAGGGTTTTTTAATTCGCTTGATAAACTCGATAGGGTAAGCTGCACGGGTGTTTTCTGTTATTGAAATATCTTCATAATCTACAGCATGCGATTGTTTGTCATACACTACATTTTCTAAAACGGTTCCAAACTTAATTGCCTTAAAAATTTCGGGTTCTTTTTCCTGAGTTAATCCAATAACCTTGGCATAACAACCGCCTTCAACATTAAAAACACCATCATCAGACCAACAATGTTCATCATCCCCAATCAACAACCTACTCCCGTCTGCAGAGAGCGTTGTTTTTCCCGTTCCGCTAAGACCAAAAAACAAGGAAACATCACCATTATCACCCTCATTTGCAGAACAATGCATAGAAAGTATTCCTTGTTTAGGCATAATATAATTGATGATTGAAAAGATGCCTTTTTTCATCTCACCGGCATACTGAGTGCCTAAAATCACAAACTCACGGTCTTGAAAACTTAGGTCGACACTCGTTTTACTTTTCATAAAACTTGTATGCTGATTTGCCGTAAATTCTCCCGCATTATAAATGACATAGTCTGGCTCCCCAAAATTTTCTAACTCAACTTCGGTAGGTCGAATCATCATATTATGCATAAAGAGGGCATGGTATGGGCGTGTACAGATGACACGAATTTTCATTTGGTTTTTGGGATCCCATCCTACAAATCCATCAACAACATATATTCTTGTTCTGGTATTGAAATAATCAATCGCTCGTTGGCGATTAATATTAAATGTATGCCCGTCCATAGGGATGTTTATATCGCCCCACCAAATATCATCTTGCGTTTTTGGCTCTTTAACAATTCTCTTGTCATTTGGGCTGCGTCCTGTTTTTTCCCCAGATTTTAAAATTAAGGCTCCTTTATCCGAAATAACTGCGCTTAAATCGTGACGTAATGCCTTGGAGTAAAGCTGAGCTGGAGATAGGTTTCTGTATAGTTTTTTTGGTAGTATTCCGTATTGCTGTAACGTAAATGGTGTTTTCATTGGGTCATTTTTGACAAGTACTTTTGAAGTACTTCTATCATTTCCCTATTGCCGCAAAAAAATGGGGCTCTTTGGTGAAGTGATTTGGGGTTTATTTCTAAAATTCTTTGATCCATACTTATGGCTAATCCACCCGCTTGTTCTATTATAAATGCCATGGGGTTGCACTCATAAAGCAATCTTAACTTGCCATTTGGATGCTTGGCATTTGGTGGATATAAGAAAATACCTCCTTTAAAAATATTCCTGTGAATATCAGAAACCATGGATCCGATGTAACGGGTACTGTATTGAGAATCCTGAGCTTTTCGCTCAATAAGATATTGCTTTATTTGACTTGGAAATGTTGAGAAATTAGCTTCATTTATAGAATATGTATGTCCTTCAGACCTTAGTTTTATGTTAGGATGTGACAGGTAAAATGTTC
>JAYPBW010000014.1:11416-13539 GCA_038124405.1 Flavobacteriaceae bacterium
AATCCATTAACGCCATCACCTGTGGTGTACACAAGCATCGTAGAGGTTCCATATAAAATGTACCCTGCAGCAACTTGGTTTACGCCGGGTTGTAAGAAATCTTCTGTGCTAACCTCTTGGTCCGATGGGGTTTTTCTTCTATATATTGAGAATATAGTTCCTACAGAAACGTTTACATCGATATTAGATGATCCGTCGAGTGGATCAATTAATACCACGTAATTATTTTCTTCCCCTGAAGTTGATTTGACCTTTATAAAATCCTCAGATTCTTCACTAGCAATACCGCATACGATATTTCGGTTAGTAAGAGCCTTAATAAACAACTCGTGCGCCATCACGTCAAGTTTTTGCTGTGACTCTCCTTGTATGTTTTTAGAACCTGTTTCTCCTAAAATATCTACGATTCCGGCTTTATTTACCTCATGGCTTACCACTTTAGAGGCTAAACGAATCGCATGTATTAGCCGGCTGAATTCACCCGTACTTCTTGGGTGTTTTTGCTGTGAAGCTATTAAAAACTCTCCCAAGGTTTTCATATAAATTCCAATTTAGATTTTACAAAAATAGCACTTATAATCATTTTAATCGGGCTATAATCACAATCCCTTCGATTTCAAAGTGGATTTATAAAAACACATTTAATGTTAGTTGGTTTAAAAATGTATTGATGCTATTTTAAAGTTAAAATTGTGCTATGATGCAGATTTCTTTTTGTTTTGTGCATCTACTGCAGCTACAGCAGTCATATTAACTATTTCATCTACACTTGCCCCCAACTGAAGGATATGAACAGCATGGTTCAAGCCCATCATAATCGGCCCAATAGACAATGCATTATCCATTTCTTTGATGAGCTTGTACGCTATATTAGCAGCATTTAAGTTGGGGAACAAAAGCGTATTTACTTCCTTACCTGCAATTTTTGAAAACGGAAACTTTGCAGTTCGCATTTTTTTGTTCAAAGCAAAATCGGCCTGAATAGGACCATCTACCTCAATATTAGGGGCAAAACGGTGCAGTAGTGATACCGCTTCATTAACTTTTTGTGCATCTTCATTTTTTGAAGAGCCAAAGTTAGAATAGGATAGCATGGCTACCTTGGGCTGCATGCCAAAAAGGGTTGCGGTGTAAGAAGTCATTTGGGCAATTTTGGCTAAATCTTTCGCATTTGGATTGATGTTAATAGAAGTGTCTGCCAAAAACAAAGGACCCTTATTGGTAATCATTAGGTTCGTTGTGGCCACACGATTTACTCCTATCGCCTTGTCAATTACATGAAGTACCGGTTTGAGTACATTTGGATAACTTCGGCTATACCCAGAAATCATGGCGTCGGCGTCACCTTCACGTACCATCATGGCAGCAAAGTAATTGCGTTCTCGCATCCTACTTTGGGCATCGTATAGAGTTACGCCTTTGCGTTGACGTAGCCGCCAATATGTATGTGCATAATTCTCGCGTTGTTCTTTTACATCATCATTTTTTGGATCTATAACTGAAATGTCTGCGTCAAATTCTATTGCTTCCATAAGTTCATGAATTCGTTCTTTATTCCCCAATAAAATAGGTTGGGCAATCCCTTCTTCATAGACCAACTGCGCCGCTTTAAGCACGTCTAACTCATCGGCCTCGGCATACACTACGCGTTGTAAATCACGTTTTGCTTGACTTGTCATCAAGCGCACCAATTTAGTGTCTGACCCTGTGCGTTGATGCAATTCTTCTTGATATTGATCCCAGTCTTTAATGGGGGCTTGTGAAACCCCGCTTTCCATAGCCGCTTTCGCAACCGCCATGGGAATGGTGGTAATTAGACGCGGATCGAAAGGCTTAGGTATAATATACTCTTTGCCAAAGGCAAGTTTTGTTGTGCCATACGCAATGTTAACCTGTTCGGGGACGGTTTCCTTTGCCAAATCTGCAAGAGCATGAACGGCTGCCATTTTCATTGCTTCGTTAATTTTAGTGGCTCTTACATCTAGAGCTCCTCTAAAAATAAACGGAAAACCAAGAACATTATTCACTTGATTCGGAAAGTCTGAACGACCTGTTGCCATGATTACGTCATCTCGAGTAGACACAGCAAGATTGTAATCAATTTCAGGGTCGGGGTTGGCCAT
>JAYPBW010000014.1:13549-20292 GCA_038124405.1 Flavobacteriaceae bacterium
CAATAGGGTCTTTAGCCATAGACTTTAGCATTTTAGCCGTCATAATATCGGCTTTTGAAAGTCCAATAAATACATCTGCGTCAACTAGTGCCTTCTCCAAAGTATCTACATCTAATTCGGTAGCAAATTCTTTCTTTTGAGGCGTCAAGTTTTTCCTATCAGCTCTAATAATTCCCTTACTATCGGTCATCATCATATTTTGGGGCAACACGCCCAAAGCACGATATAATCGGGCACACGAAATAGCTGCTGCACCCGCACCGCTAATCACCATTTTGACTGTAGCCATATCTTTATTTGCCAATTCAACTGCGTTAAGTAAGGCAGCTCCAGAAATAATGGCAGTACCATGTTGATCGTCATGCATTACAGGAATATGGAGTTCCTCTACCAAACGACGTTCAATTTCAAACGCTTCGGGGGCTTTGATATCTTCCAAATTTATCCCACCAAATGTGGGTGCAATATTTTTTACCGTTTTTATGAAAGCATCTATGTCTTTTGTGTCCACTTCGATGTCAAATACATCAATTCCAGCAAATATTTTAAACAAAAGTCCTTTTCCTTCCATTACAGGTTTAGAAGCCTCTGGTCCAATGTCACCAAGACCTAATACAGCGGTTCCGTTGGAAATAACAGCAACTAAATTCGCTTTATTCGTGTATTTGTAAACGTTCTCTGTCTTTTTTTCGATTTCCAAGCATGGCTCGGCAACTCCAGGAGAATAGGCCAATGACAAATCTCGCTGACTTGTATAAGGCTTACTTGGGTTTACTTCTAGCTTTCCAGGTTTTGGTTTCGCATGATAAACGAGAGCTTCGCGGCGTTTGCTTTCTCGACTCATTGTAGTCTTATTTTGAAAAAGTGAAGGTATTGAATTCTTATTATTTTAAAAACTCCAGATTGCGTTTTAATCCCTTAAAAGCTGTTCGTTGTACGGCACTGGCCTCAAATAATCTGTTGAAAACGTCTTCTGTAATTTCATGCCATTCATCTTTTGAAAGTTGCATGAGTGCACTATTTGGTGCAAACTTGGGCTCATTATGTGGCGTTGAAAATCGATTCCAAGGACATACTTCTTGGCAGATATCACATCCAAATACCCAATTGTCAAACTGTCCTTTTACCTCTGAAGGAATAGCATCTTTTAATTCAATTGTAAAATAGGAAATACACTTACTCGCATCCAATTGATACGGAGCTACAAATGCATCTGTTGGACAAGCATCTAAGCAGGCCGTACACGAGCCGCAGTGGTCGGTAACTGCCCCGTCGGGCGCCAGTTCTAAATCTATAATCAGCTCTGCAATAAAGAAATACGATCCATTTTGCTTTCGAATAAGGTTGGTGTTTTTACCTACCCATCCCAATCCACTTTTAGCAGCCCAAGTTTTTTCCAAAATGGGTGCAGAATCTACAAAAACACGACCCTCAACAGCTCCTATTTTCGATTGTATTTCATGCATAAATTCAAAGAGTTTGTCTTTGATAACACGATGATAATCTTTGCCATAGGCATAACGTGCCAATTTTGGAGCTTCGTTATCGCTTTGCGTTGTTGAAGGGAAATAGTTGTATAAAAGCGACACCACGCTTTTAGCTCCGGGAACAAGTTTACGCGGGTCGAGACGTTTGTCAAAATTCCGTGCCATATACCCCATTTTACCATGATAGTTTTGGGATAACCAAGATTCAAATCGTGGTGCTTCTTCTTCTAAAAAATCGGCTTTGGAAATGCCACATGCCATAAAGCCCAATTGTTGGGCAATTTGCTTTACAATGACAGCGTGAGCTTCACTGGTCAAAACAAGCCTTTTTGAGCGTTAGGAATCGTTTTGCCTAAGTGTTGGTATGCTTTTTCGGTTACCTCTCTACCTCTTGGTGTGCGTACCAAAAAGCCTTCTTGAATCAAAAATGGTTCGTAAACTTCTTCTATGGTTTCACCATTTTCAGAGACCGCCGTAGCAAGGGTATTTATTCCTACTGGACCACCTTTAAATTTTTCGATAAGCGTTGTTAAGATTTTATTATCCATCTCGTCCAGTCCGTGTGCATCTACATTTAGGGCTTTAAGTCCAATATGAGTAATTTCTGAATCGATAGTACCGTTGCCTTTAATTTGTGCAAAGTCGCGTACACGGCGCAAAAGTGCATTAGCAATACGAGGTGTACCGCGACTGCGCCCCGCAATTTCAATAGCAGCATCCTCATGAATGGGAATGTTTAAAATTCCAGCGCTTCGCGTCACAATTCCTGCTAACACTTCGGTAGAATAATATTCTAGTCTGCTATTAATGCCAAATCGGGCACGCATGGGAGCTGTCAACAATCCCGAGCGTGTGGTAGCACCTACAAGCGTAAAAGGGCTTAATTCAATTTGTACCGAACGTGCATTAGGCCCTGTTTCAATCATAATATCGATACGATAATCTTCCATAGCAGAATACAAGTACTCTTCAACAATAGGGCTTAATCGGTGGATTTCGTCAATAAACAACACATCACGAGGTTGCAGGTTAGTAAGCAACCCTGCCAAATCGCCAGGCTTGTCCAACACCGGACCGGATGTGAGTTTTAGGTTTACGTCTAACTCATGTGCCAAAATATGTGCTAAAGTAGTTTTGCCTAATCCAGGAGGGCCATGCAGTAAGGTGTGGTCTAAAGGTTCTTCGCGTTGATTTGCAGCGGCAACAAATATTTCAAGATTTTCTAGTACTTGTGGCTGACCGCTAAAATCATCAAAGCTTAGTGGGCGCAACGCACGATCAATATCATGCTCTTCATTGCTAAGGTGCTCACCTGTTGGATCTAGATGCTCATTCATCTAACCAAATATACGGAAAAGAAAAAAGCCCCTAAGCGGGGCTTTGATTAGTGTTGTAATTCTTCTTCGCCTTCAGCTAGCGGAACATTTTGAGGAATAAAATCTTCATCGTGTCCAGGCTTGGAATAATCGTATGCCCAACGATGAACATGCGGAATAGCACCTGGCCAGTTTCCGTGAATGTGCTCAACGGGAGCGGTCCATTCTAAAGTGTTCGATTTCCATGGGTTTTTTACCGATTTTTTGCCGTAGAAAATACTGTGGATAAAGTTATATAAGAATACCAACTGCGCTGCACCTGCAATAAGCGCAAAGATGGTTATAATAACATTAATGTTGGCAAGGTCATCAAAGTATGGAAATGCCGTGTTTGAATAATAACGTCTTGGCAATCCTGCCATTCCAATAAAGTGCATAGGGAAGAACACTCCGTAAGCACAAATGGCAGTCACCCAAAAGTGTATATATCCTAAGTTCTTATTCATCATTCTTCCAAACATTTTTGGAAACCAATGATACACCCCAGCAAATAAGCCATAAAGTGCCGAAATTCCCATTACCAAATGGAAGTGAGCAACTACAAAATAGGTGTCGTGAACATTAATATCTAATGTACTGTCTCCTAAAATAATTCCTGTAAGCCCTCCAGAAATAAAGGTTGACACCAAACCAATGGAGAATAACATCCCGGGATTCATTTGAAGATTCCCTTTCCATAGCGTAGTAATATAGTTAAAGGCTTTAACCGCAGAAGGAATCGCGATCAGTAGTGTGGTAAACGTAAATACCGATCCTAAGAATGGGTTCATTCCAGATATAAACATATGGTGTCCCCATACGATGGTAGATAAAAAGGCAATGGCCAAAATAGACGCTACCATGGCACGATATCCAAAAATAGGTTTGCGCGCGTTTGTTGCCAACACCTCAGAAGTAATACCCAACGCAGGAAGTAATACAATATATACTTCGGGGTGTCCTAAAAACCAAAATAAGTGTTCGTACAATACAGGCGATCCACCTTGGTAATGCAGTACCTCGCCCTGAATAAAAATATCAGATAAGAAGAACGAAGTTCCAAAACTTCTATCCATAATAAGTAATAAGGCTGCAGAAAGTAATACGGGAAATGAAACCACTCCAATAATAGCAGTTACGAAAAATGCCCAAATGGTAAGCGGAAGGCGTGTCATAGACATCCCCTTAGTACGCAGGTTAATGACCGTCACAATATAATTTAATGACCCCAATAAAGATGAGGCAATAAAAATAGCCATAGACACCAACCACAAGGTCATTCCAAGTCCAGAACCGGGTTGCGCTTGCGGTAATGCACTAAGTGGTGGATAAATCGTCCAACCTGCAGCTGCAGGCCCTGCCTCTACAAACAACGAAGCAATCATAATAACCGAAGAGAGGAAAAACAACCAATAGGATATCATATTAAGAAGCCCAGATGCCATGTCACGTGCTCCAATTTGCAATGGAATTAACAGGTTACTAAACGTACCACTTAGCCCAGCGGTAAGCACAAAAAACACCATAAGTGTTCCGTGAATGGTTACCAACGCCAAGTAAACGTTAGGATCCATCACGCCGTCAGGTGCCCATTTTCCTAAAAATACTTCAAATACACCAAAAGATTTCTCTGGCCACGCCAATTGTAAACGAAACAGCAACGACATGGCAATTCCAATGATTCCCATAATTAGTCCTGTAATAAGGTATTGCTTCGCAATCATCTTATGGTCTTGGCTAAAGATGTACTTGGTAATAAACGTTTCTTTGTGATGTGCGTGATCTGCTCCCATAGTTATCTTTTTACTGTTGGATGGTCTGCGCAAAAGTTGTTTGCTGTGCCAGCCACTTGTTAAAATCTTTCTCTTCTTCTACAACAATTTTCATTTGCATATTGTAGTGCGATGCACCACAAATTTTATTACAAAGTAACAAATAATCAAACTGATATGCATCAAGCCCTTCTTCGCCACTGGCAATTAAGGCTTGGCTATTCTCGTATCGTATCTTATTGATTTTAGCCACTTTAGCTGCCATTTCGGGTGTTTGGCGCATTTCTTCAGTCGTCATGGTAGGTGTAAACGCAAATTCGGTAATCATTCCAGGGACACAATTCATCTGTGCTCTAAAATGTGGCATGTATGCCGAATGCAATACGTCTTGCGAACGCATTTTGAAAATGACCTCACGTCCTTTAGGTAAGTGCAACTCTTGCACCACAACATCATCTAATCCATTGGGGTCAGAAGAATCTATTCCTACTAAATTGAGTCCATCATAATCTTGTAAAAAACGAACATTTGCATCTCCCAAAACACCATCAGCACCAGCATACCGCGCCTTCCAATTGAATTGCTGTGCGTAGAGTTCCACTACCAAAGCCTCATCATTTTCTTCAATGTTCATGATAGAAGTCCATGTGAAAAGCCCATACATAATGAGTACAGCTAGCGTAATTACTGGGATGATTGTCCAAATAAACTCGAGTTTATCATTGTCTGCATAGAACAATGCTTTTTGTCCTTTTTGGCCACGGTATTTCCAAGAAAAGTAGTGTAGAAGTGCTTGGGTAATCGTTTGGACAAAGAAGATTAACGCAAACGAAATCCACATAAGGCGATCTATATCTTGTCCATGTTCAGAGGCCGATTCAGGAAGAAGTACATCGCCCCACGCCCAAAAAGAATAGATGGTCAATACATAGATAAAAACCAAGAAGGCAAACATCAACTGACCATTGCGGTGGTTGTCTTTATCGTTAGCAACTTGCGAATCGTCTTTAGCTTGACGAAGCTGTGAAAGCTCAAAAATCTTGGTGATTTGCCAAACGGCAATCCCAACTAAAACCAAAATCGCGAAAAGAATTACTTCAGTCATTTACTAGTATTTATCCTCAATTAATACACAAATCGTTCACTCTCTCCAACATAAGGATCTCCACTTGCCTCTAAAGGTGCCTTGCTCAATGCACCGAAAACCACGTAGATAAATAATCCAGCAAAAAACAGGAAACCACCTATTTCTGCCCAACCAATAAACCATTGGTCACCAACAGTAGCAGGCATAATCATGTTGAAAATATCAACGTAATGTCCAAGTACAATAATAATACCCGCCATTACGATAATCCAATTGGAGCGCTTATAATCACTACTCATTAAAATGAGTAATGGAAATACAAAGTTCATCACAATCATACCAAAAAACGGCAAGTTGTAATCTTCAATTCTTGTAAGGAAATACGTAACCTCTTCTGGAATATTTGAATACCAAATCAACATAAACTGGGAGAACCACAAATAAGTCCAAAAAACGCTTAGTCCAAACATGAATTTTGCCAAATCATGTAAGTGGCTATGGTTTACTTTTGGTAAGTATCCTTTTGATTTTAAATAAATTGAAATTAACGCAATTACGGTAACAGCAGTTACTAACATACTTGCCAATACATACCATCCAAATAGAGTACTAAACCAGTGTGGGTCTAAAGACATAATCCAATCCCACGCCATCATAGACTCGGTAACAAAAAAGAACACTAAAAATCCAGCAGAAATTCGGAAGTTCTTTTTGTAATTACTGATATCTCCTGACGATGCATGATCTTGCGCCAACGAAAATTTACGTGAGAAATAACGATACGTATTCCATCCTATCAAGTAAATTGCAGCACGAATAAGAAAGAATGGCACATTCAAGTAGCCCACTTTTCCTTGTATAATTTCGTCATGAGCAACGGTGTCTGCATCCATCCAAACAAAGAGATGGTTGGCATGAAGACCTGTTAGTACCAAAAACACGTAAATTATAATAGATCCAGGCACTAAATACGCCGTGATTCCTTCCATCACTCTGTATAATAGTACAGGCCAACCTGCCTGAGCAGCACGCTGAATAGCAT
>JAYPBW010000014.1:20302-29499 GCA_038124405.1 Flavobacteriaceae bacterium
GAACAATAGCGTTCCTAATGCAATCATAAAGAAAAAGAAAGCGGCAACATATAAAGCAGCCCACGGTTTGTTTTGCAACTGATGCAACAGGTGTTCCCCATGAGCGTCATCGTGTCCGTCTTCGGCGTGAGCATCTTCGTGCGATGCACCGCTTGCATGATCATCGTGATGTTTTACTTCTTTGTGGTCGGTTGCGTGAGCATCTCCATGTCCGCCATGGGCATCGGCAACCATAGCCTGTGCTTCCGCTACGGTAGATGGTGCACTAGCAAAACCAATGGCTAATCCAATAAAGCCAAGTCCCATTAGAACAAAAGCAGTAATTTTTAGTCGTTTAGCAAAGGTATACATGGCCAATTATTTTGTCAATTCGTTACGTAAATACATTACATGTTGGGCAATTTGCCAGCGTTCGGTAGCATCTACCTGACCAGCATGTGAACCCATTGCATTTTTACCATACATCAAAACATGGTAAATACTTCCTTCAGATATATCCCTATCAGCATAGCTTGGAATACCCAAAAACTTTTCGCGTGTCATCAAAATTCCTTGACCGTCTCCTTTAGAGCCATGGCATACAGCACAATACACTCCATATAATTCTTTGCCAATAGCACGGTGTTCATCAGATTGCGCTAAGGGTGACGTTAGATTTGCTTTCGCGTCTTCATATCCTTCGTTTGTGTCAGGATAATCATAAGGCGCCCAACCTCTGGCAATCGTTCCTTCTGCTGGCACTTGGGCTTCAATACCGTTTCTGAATGCCAAAGATTCTGTATAGGTTTCATATCCTACAGACTCGTACATGTTCGGAAAGTATTGGTAGTTAGGCTTTGATGCATCAAAGCAAGACATCATTAATAGCGAACCAAATAAAATAATACCTATTCTTTTCATGCGTCTTGGTTTTCGTAAACACTAATATCGATTGCCCCTGATTTTTTCAAAAGGGTTACTAATTTTTTCTCGCTACCGTCAACAGCTACTTGCATTAAAAACTTATCATCTGTGGTTTCGGGCATTGGATTTTCTGCTTTTTTGAACGGCCACAATCGACTGCGCAAGTAAAAAGTTATCACCATTAGGTGCGCAGCAAAAAATACGGTCATTTCAAAAATTACTGGTACAAATGCAGGTAAATTTTCTAAAAATGAAAAACTTGGCTTACCTCCAATATTCTGAGGCCAATCTTCAATCATAATATAATTAATCATGGTAATGGCAACGGTAAACCCTAAAATTCCAAACATAAAAGCAGCAACTGCTATACGAGTTCCCGCTAATCCCATAGCATGGTCAAGCCCGTGAACAGGAAAAGGTGTAAATACTTCCTCAATGTGATAATCCGCCTTTTTTACATCTTTTACAGCGTGTAAAAGTGTATCATCATCGTCATAAACGGCATGTACTAATTTACTACTCATGGCTATGGGTGTTTTTGTATTTATCTCCCGATGATTTTAAAATCGATTTTACCTCAGCCTGCGCAATTACTGGGAACGTGCGGGCATATAATAGGAACAAGACAAAAAAGAATCCAATGGTTCCAATAAAAATTCCAATGTCTACAAATGTTGGAGAGAACATGGTCCACGAAGAGGGTAAATAATCTCGGTGCAAAGACGTTACAATAATTACAAATCGCTCAAACCACATTCCTATGTTTACTACAATAGAAATGATAAATGAGAACATAATACTTGTACGTAGTTTTTTAAACCACATCAATTGTGGAGAAAATACGTTACACGTCATCATGGCCCAATAGGCCCACCAATAGGGTCCTGTTGCACGATTAAGAAATGCATATTGTTCGTATTCTACACCAGAGTACCAAGCAATGAAAAGCTCGGTGATATATGCCACTCCAACAATAGAACCCGTAATCATAATTACGATATTCATCAATTCAATGTGTTGAAGCGTGATATAATTTTCCAATCGAGATACTTTACGCATGATAATTAGCAACGTGTTTACCATGGCAAATCCAGAGAAAATCGCACCTGCCACGAAATATGGAGGGAAAATAGTGGTGTGCCATCCTGGAATAACCGACGTAGCAAAGTCAAAAGATACAATGGTGTGAACCGAAAGTACAAGTGGCGTTGCCAATCCAGCCAATACCAAAGATACTTCTTCAAAACGCTGCCAATCTTTGGCACGTCCACTCCAACCAAAACTTAGTAATCCATAAATTTTCTTTTGGAAAGGTTTAATGGCACGATCACGAATCATAGCAAAATCTGGCAATAACCCTGTCCACCAAAAAACTAACGATACAGATAAATAAGTTGAAATTGCAAATACATCCCAAAGAAGCGGTGAGTTAAAGTTTACCCAAAGTGAGCCAAACTGGTTTGGAATAGGCAACACCCAATATGCCAACCATGGTCGGCCCATGTGAATAATTGGAAATAACCCTGCCTGAATAACCGAAAAAATGGTCATGGCTTCAGCAGAACGGTTAATGGCCATACGCCACTTTTGACGGAATAATAAAAGTACCGCAGAAATGAGCGTTCCTGCATGCCCAATACCTACCCACCATACAAAGTTGGTGATATCCCAAGCCCAACCAATTGTTTTGTTCAATCCCCATACTCCAATTCCTGTAGATACGGTGTAAATGATGCAACCCAGACCCCACAAGAAGGCAGTTAGTGCAATCCCAAAAGCCAAAAACCACTGTTTATTAGGTGGATTTTCTACTGGAGCAGCAATGTCAACCGTGACATCGTGATACGATTTATTCCCTGTTACTAAGGGTTTTCTAATGGGTGCTTCGTAGTGACTTGCCATAAATCGTTTCTTAAGTATTTCTAACCTTTACTTGGTACATTACATTGGGCTCTGTACCAATACTTTCAAGCAAATGATACATACGCTTGTCTTCTTTGAGGTGTGCAACTTCGCTTTCCTTATCGTTAATGTCACCAAAGGCAAGCGCTCCTGTTCCACATGCATTTGAACAAGCGGTTTGGAATTCGCCATCTTTAATTTCACGTCCTTCTAATTTTGCGTCAAGGATCGTTTTTTGTGTCATTTGAATACAAAGTGAACATTTTTCCATAACACCTCTAGAGCGTACTACCACATCCGGATTTAAAACCATACGTCCCAAATCATCATTCATGTGATAATCAAACTCGTCATTTTTATTGTACAAGAACCAATTAAATCGACGTACTTTATAAGGACAGTTGTTTGCACAGTAGCGTGTTCCTACGCAGCGGTTATACGCCATGTGGTTTTGACCTTGACGCCCATGTGAACTTGCTGCCACTGGGCATACTGTTTCACAAGGTGCATGATTACAATGCTGACACATCACTGGCTGGAATGTCACCTGTGGGTTGGCTGATGGGTCTTCCATTCCGTTGAAAGTAGATAAAGATTCGCCTAAACCACTTATATTCTCAACGGTTTCTAAATCCCCTTCAAAGGTTTCCTCTGAAGAGTAATAACGGTCAATTCGAAGCCAATGCATATCACGAGACTTACGGATTTCACGTTTCCCAACTACTGGTACATTGTTTTCGGCATGACATGCAATAACACACGCTCCACAGCCTGTACAGGCGTTTAAGTCAATAGACAAATTAAAATGATGGCCGATAGACCGATCAAACGGTTGCCACATGTCTGCTTCTTGCGAAGTAACATCTACCTCTACGTGATCTCTTGATACCTGCGTCATGGGGTTCCAATACTTGGCATCTTTGGTGTTGAAAATCTCAAGAGAAGTTTCGCGGACAATTTCGACTCTACCCATTAGTGTATTTTGTAGCTGAGTACATGCAAATTCATGCATTCCTGAAGTGGAAGAAATAGTAACACTTTGGACTGAACTAAAATTTTGATATAACGGATAGGCATTTGATCCAACCTGCATTTCGGATTTTACACCGGCTGTTTTTCCATATCCAAATGCCAATCCAACTGTGCCTTTAGCCTGTCCAGGCTGAATGAGTACAGGTGCCTTTACAGTAGTCCCATTGAGCGTTATCTCTGCAATACTTCCATCTAAAGCGCCATCAGACTGGTTTACGTTTTTAAGACCAAGAGCCGTTGCGTCTGCTTTAGAAATGGTTAAATAATTGTCCCATGTAACACGAGAAATTGGATCTGGAAACTCTTGCAGCCATGGGTTGTTTGCTTGCTGACCATCACCCATACCTGTTTTGGTATATAGGTGTAGTTCCAATCCGGTATTGGCTTTTGCACGTACCAAGCGTTGAACTAATGCATCTACGTTATCATTGTAGCGCAATTTTTCAGTTTGGGTTGTTACAAAAAATCCGTCGTGTAGTGCTTGATTAAATGATGCACCTCTTAAAATATTTGCATTCCAATATGACTTAATTACCTCATCAAACTTTTGAGTACTTCCGCTTAGTGACAACAACACATCTTGAAACTGTTTGGTGTCAAACAAAGGCCGTATTGTTGGTTGCATGAGCGCGTAATGACCTGTTTTCATTTCCACATCGCCCCAAGACTCAAGGTAATGCGGAGCAGGAGCAATCCATTGACTATGAATAGCCGTCTCGTCATTTTTCATGCTAAACGTAAGTGATAGCTTGACTTTTTTAAGCCCATCGACAAATGCTTTTGCGTTTGGAAGCGTATATGCTGGGTTTACTCCCGCCATTATTACACCGCCAATCTTTCCGGCTTGTAGGTCATTTATCAATTGTGTCATTTCAGTTGCGTCGCCTTCACGTAATTGTGTTGTATGCGATGTGTCTATCACCTTTGATCCTAGCACGTTGTTAATTGCCAACGCTGCACGTTGTGCATCTTCGTTTTGCAATCCAGTAACAACTATTGCGCCATCACCAGCAGCTTTTAATTCTGCAGCAATGGCTTTAATTCTTTTCTTTAGCTCGGCTGATAATGGTGTTGGATAGGATTTGTTTGTGAGAGCGCCATACAATGCAGCCATAACAAACTGTTGTTCTGTGGAAGTGGTTGGGAACCGATAGTCTGCATTTGCTCCAGACAACGACAAATTTGCCTCAAACTGGTAATGCTTAGACATCTTTGCTTTTCCATTTATGCCTTTAGGAACACGTGTTTTTGCGTAGCCAGACTCAAAACCACCTCCTTGCCAATCACCTAAAAAATCGGCACCCACAGAAACGATGCAAGTGGCTTTACTAAAATCATAAGTTGGAAGTACCCGTTTACCATACGCTTCCTTAAATGCATTAAGTGCAGCTGTTTCGGAAATAGCATCGTATGCATAATGCGTAACATTTGGAAACTTTTTCTGAAAATCTGAAATAATTTGCTTGGTAGTTGGACTAGCAAGAGATGGTGTTATTAGAGCTACAGGTTGTTTTTCTTCTACCAATTGGGAAAGTTGTTGCCCAACATTAGCTTCTAGCGTATTCCAACTAACATCTACTCCTGCTTGTTTTGGTACTTGTACACGCATGCTGTCATACAGCGATAATACTGACGCATGCACACGTGCATTTGCAATATTATTTACAGGAGCATCGGAATTGTTTTCAATTTTTATGGGACGTCCCTCTCTAGTCTTAACAAGAATACTTGCAGCATCAAATCCATCGGCAATGGTGGTAGCGTAGTAATTAGCAATTCCCGGAATAATTTGTTCAGGCTGAACAACATAAGGAATAGAGGTGTTTACAGGACCTTCACAGGCAGCAAGCGTTGCTGCTGCAGTACTAAAGCCCATGTATTTTAAAAAGTCACGTCTAGAAGTATCACTTTCTGGGAGTTGAGTAGATCCCAAAACATCTTCAGGGAGCTTTTGCGCAAACTCCTTGTGGCCTAATTCCTCAACCCAATTGGCTTGATTATTTAGCTCAACTTCGCTTTTCCAGTATTTCTTTTGGTTGGGCATATATTTTTTTCTTAATAGTGACATTTACCACATTCTAATCCTCCCATTTGGGCAGCAGTAAGTTTTTCTACTCCGTATTTTTTTGAAAGTTCCTCGTGAATTTTGGTGTAATATGCATTGTCTTTAACATTTACATTCGTTTCACGGTGACAGTTAATACACCATCCCATAGTAAGTGATGAGTGTTGGTACAAAATTTCCATTTCTTCAACTGGACCATGACATTTTTGACATTCAACTCCAGCAACAGAAACGTGTTGTGCGTGATTGAAGTATACAAAATCAGGAAGATTGTGAATTCGAACCCACTTTACGGGCTGAGTTTCTCCTGTGTAACTTTGGGTTTCTTCGTTCCAACCCACGGCTTTATAAAGCTTTTTTATTTCATTGGTGTAAAATTCCTTGGTGTATCCCTTTTCTAAATCTTCCTCTCCGTTATATTCCGCAATATTCATGTGGCAGTTCATACACACATTTAAGGATGGGATTCCAGAATGTTTAGAAACTCGAGCAGAAGAGTGGCAATACTTACATTCAATTTGGTTGTCTCCTGCATGAATTTTGTGTGAGTAATGGATGGGCTGTATCGGCATGTAGCCTTGGTCAATTCCTACCTGCATCAAGTAACTGTATCCAACATAGGCGCTAGACAGTAGTAAGAAAATTACGGTTACAAACACCAAAAATGGATTTTGAGCATATGCTTTCCAAAGTGGAGTTCGTTTTATTTTCTCTTTCTTAAGAATCTCCACCCCGTTTGCAGCAGCAATTTGTTTAAGCGTTTTTGTGACCAAAAACAACATAATAACTAAAGCGGTTAGAACTAAAACTAAAACACCTAAAATGATATCATTGCTAAGACTTCCCTGAGCTTCAACAGATGTTGCCACTGGTTGCGCAGCAGTGGCGGCAGCTGCAGGAGGTGTATAATCTGTGTAGGCTAAAATATTGGCAATGTCTTCATTAGAAAGTTGCGGAAATGAAGTCATTACAGATCCGTTGTATTCTTCAAAAATAGCAACCGCTTGAGCGTCACCATCTTTAACCATGGCTGTAGAATTCTTAATCCAACTGTACAACCACTCTTTGTCATATTTGGCACTAACACCAGCTAATGCAGGTCCAACAGCGCGTTTGTTAAGCTTGTGGCAAGCAGCACAATTGGCATTAAACAACGATTTTCCTTTTTGAATATCAGGCTCTTGTGCGTTTACAACAAAACTGAAGCAAAATGATAGAAGCAGTATCGGAAGGTGAGCCAAAAAGCTGTCCTTGAACATATGGGTTAGTTGTTAGTGAAATCCGATTTTTCGAATCCGTCAGCAAAATTACGACACATCCCCCATTTTAAAAACCACAACGAGTGTAAAATATTAATTTATAATGTGTCTAAATAAAATGTTAATCTATTGATATTGTGATGTTTGTGAAAATTTTGTTGAGGTTATTTTTAACAAAAAATTAATGAAATATTGGTGTATTTTTGTGCCGTTATGATGCGACATTACATATACTTAAATCTTTGTTTGGTTTGCGCTATGAGTTTTTTTGGCAAAACTGTGGTAGCGCAAGAAGCTCAATCTATACTAAATACTCCGGAAAAACTCAATGAAGTTTTATAAAAAAAAATTGAATTGGATCGAAAAAATTCTGAGAAAAAATTATTTACAATTCAAGTACACTACGGTAATTATGAATCTGCCACAGCCACAATGGAAGAATTTGAGACCATGTTTCCAACCCTTACTGCACGTTTAATTTTTGAAACGCCTAATTATAAAATTCGAACAGGTAGTTTTGCCACAGAGCGTGAAGCACTAGAGGTATTAACAAGGGTTAAGCGAGTATTCAAAGCTGCTTTTGTATTAAAACCCTAGATGGTTATTTTAGTTTTTTCTTGATTGCAATTTCTTGATAACCTTCAACCACGTCTCCTTCCTTAATGTCGTTAAATCCTTTCACCTGAAGTCCGCAATCATATCCCTTAGTTACTTCCTTGACATCGTCTTTGAAGCGTTTAAGTGACACCAAAGATCCTGTGTGAATAACAACTCCATCACGAATTACTCGAACACCAGAGTTTCGTATAATTTTTCCATCGGTTACCATACATCCCGCAATGGTGCCTACTTTAGAAATTTTAAAGGTTTCTCTGATCTCGGCATTACCCGTAATTTCTTCTTTAAAATCTGGTGAAAGCATCCCTTCCATGGCGTCTTTCAAGTCGTTAATAGCATCATAGATAATAGAATAGCTTCGGATATCTATTTCTTCTTTTTCTGCCAATTGGCGTGCAGTTCCCATTGGGCGCACATTAAAGCCAATAACAATAGCATCTGAGGCCGAAGCCAGAAGTACATCTGACTCTGTAATAGCACCAACACCCTTATGGATGATGTTTACTTGAATTTCTTCGGTTGAGAGTTTTTGGAATGAATCCGTTAATGCCTCAACAGATCCGTCAACGTCTCCTTTTAGAATGATGTTTAGTTCTTTAAAGTCTCCTAAAGCTATGCGACGCCCAATTTCGTCAAGTGTGATATGACGTTGTGTTCTAACAGATTGTTCACGAACGAGTTGCGTCCTTTTGGCTGCAATTTGCTTGGCTTCACGCTCATCGGTAAATATGCTAAATCGATCTCCTGCTTGAGGCGCACCATCTAATCCAAGAATTGATACTGGAGTTGATGGACCCGCTTTGGATACTTCACGCCCATGCTCGTCGTGCATGGCTCGTACTTTACCGCTATGTCGACCAGCCAAAATATAATCGCCAATCTCTAAAGTTCCTGATTGGACTAAAATAGTTGACACATAACCGCGTCCTTTATCTAGATAGGCTTCTACAACAGTTCCTTGTGCAGCTCTATCTGGGTTGGCTTTAAGCTCAAGAATTTCTGCTTCAAGCAAAACTTTTTCTAGCAATTCTTCAACTCCTTGACCTGTTTTGGCAGAAATATCATGCGACTGGATTTTTCCACCCCAATCTTCAACTAACAAGTTCATTCCCGCCAAACTTTCTTTTATTTTGTCGGGGTTAGCAGTAGGCAAATCTACCTTATTAATGGCAAAAACAATAGGCACTGATGCTGCTTGGGCGTGGCTAATCGCTTCTTTAGTTTGCGGCATGATATCATCATCGGCTGCAACTACAATAATAACAAGGTCCGTTACTTGTGTACCTCTTGCGCGCATCGCCGTAAAGGCTTCGTGACCTGGTGTGTCTAAAAAGGCAATTTTTTGACCATTCTTTAAATTTACACTATAAGCCCCAATGTGTTGAGTAATACCACCCGACTCTCCTTGAATAACATTT
>JAYPBW010000015.1:0-6950 GCA_038124405.1 Flavobacteriaceae bacterium
GTGTTCTATTTTTTGATATTTCAAGTGTAGCTTGTGGAATATCAGCAAAAGAAACACTAACTGTAGCAGAAATACTTAATGAAGCTAATATTTCTTTTAAAACTTCAATTGGAAAATTTTGACAATATGGGGTTTAATTTTTCTAGCTCCATGAATATGAAAAAAAAATCTTCACAACAGTTTTAAAACAAATAAACAGGCGGAGAAACTCAATAAGTTTTGTTTATTATTAATTTATGCTTTTAATACATTAAATTTGATGAACAAAAATAGAGTAAATTTTTATGAAAATTATTATTCTAGCAGCTGGGATTGGCTCTCGATTAGGAAATCCATTTCCAAAACCACTTACTCCTTTGAAAAATGGCAAAAGCATCATGGATCTTCAAGTTGGCCATTTGTCTAATAAGTTTGATGTAGATACAATCCATGTAGTGGTTGGATTTAAAAAAAATCTAATCATGGAGCGGTTTCCACAGTTAACATATGTGTATAACCCCTTTTTTGATAGGACTAATACCTCGAAAAGTCTTTTAAAAGCATTGAGAAAAAATCGAAATGAGTCAATATTATGGCTTAATGGAGATGTTGTATTTGACAATAAAATACTTGACATTCTAGAGCCTCATATCCAACAAAACATCTCGTTTGTTGCTGTAAACAAAAGTAAGGTTGCTGAAGAAGAAGTGAAATACACCCTAAGAAATGGATTTATCTCTAAGTTATCCAAAGAGGTTTCGAATGGTTTGGGTGAAGCTGTAGGAATAAATTTTATTTCCTCGAATGATATTAATGAATTCATCTCAAGACTTGAGGAATGCAATGACAACGATTATTTTGAACGAGGATTGGAATTAGCAATTGAAAAAGATGGAATTGAGGTTAAGGCAATAGACATATCTGCTTTTAATTGTATGGAAATTGATTTTCAAGAAGACTTAGAGCAAGTCAATAAAATGCTTTAGTGTATGAAATTCATACTATTTTGTCAAAACAAATACGCTTACGGAATTTTAAATCCAATTAAAGAGGTGCTTGTCGAAAGAAAGTTTTCGTACCTCTGGTATATTTCTGCAAAATTAGTTGAAGATTTTCCTTACAAAAACGAAAGTCACACATCTTGTATTTCTGAACTAACACAGTTTGAAGGCGATGTTATTTTTGTGCCAGGAAATCAAGTACCTTACTACTTAAGAGGACTTAAGGTCCAGATATTTCATGGTTTAGCTGGAGAGAAAAAAGGGCATTTTAGAATTCGTCATTATTTTGATTTGTATCTGACTCAAGGTCCTTTTTTTACAGAAAAATTCAACTTGCTCAAGCAAAAACATAAGAATTTTGAAGTCATACAAACTGGATGGCCAAAGTTGGATGTTTTTGGGAAAAATAAAAACGCATTTACTGTTGAAAAAAAGGAGTTATTAAAACAATACAATGCTAAAACAATACTATTGTATGCTCCTACTTTTTCACCCAAACTAACATCTGCGCCCTATTTAATTACACCATTTGAGCAATTGGCACAAAACAAAAATCTCCTTATACTAGTCAAGTTTCATCCGTTAATGGACTTAAAATGGATTGAAGCCTATCGGGGAATTGCATCAAAACACAACAATATTGTTTTTCAAGAAGATAAAAATATTGTTAAATTTTTGGCCATTTCAGATTTAATGATTAGTGATACTTCTTCTGCAATTTATGAGTTCTTATTGTTAAATAAGCCCGTTATTTCCTTTGGAAATATTTCAAAAAATATTCTTTGGGAAAATTCCAAAAACTATAACGAACTGGCCGATATTGTCAGCAACAATCTCATAAATGATCCTTATGCCAAGGAACGCAAAATTATCTTTAACTCATATCATCCTTACAGCGATGGTAAGTCAGCTGAAAGAATGGTTGACGCCACTATTGATTTCATTCAAAAAAATGGCATTCCAAGCGAAAGAGAATTACCATATACAAGAAAACTTAAAATAAACACCATGTTTGGAACTCCACCTAAAAAAGAAAATAAACCTGCCAGACTTACTGCATTGATAACGTGCGGGAATGAAATTCACAACATAGAAGCTGTAATTAAATCTGTAAGTTTTGCTGATGAAATTCTTGTAGCTGACAGTTACAGTACCGATGGAACCTATGAAAAGGCTTTGGAAATGAAAACCAAGGTCATTCGTAGAGAATATCAGTATTGTTCATCTCAAAAAAACTGGGCAATTCCTCAAGCATCTCATGAATGGATTTTATTAGTTGATGCTGATGAAAGAATAACCCCTGAGCTTCAAGAAGAAATTTTGAATATTTTAAAAAGCCCCCCCAGTAATATAGTTGCGTATTGGATTGGAAGAATAAATTATTTCATGGGGGAGCGAATTTACTATAGTGGTTGGAAAAACGATAAAGTTATTCGATTGTTCAAGCGTGACCACTGTCGCTATGAATATAAGTTTGTTCATTCTAAAATCAATGCTCATGGAACCATTGGGAAATTACATCATAAAATTGAACACAATACTTTTGTCACGCTCAACAACTATGTTGAGAAAATGAATCGCTATGCAGATTTTCAAGCTAAAGACTACGATAAAAAAACAGGTAAGCTAAACCCTTACCATTTTGTTTTTAAACCCATTTGGAGGTTTTTAAAACACTATATAATACAAGGCGGTTTTAGAGATGGAGTAGCAGGTTTGAGTATTGCATACATTCAATCTTACGCTGTATTTATGCGATACGTAAAGTTATGGCTCCTACGAAAAGGAATGAAGTAATTAAAAAGTGTTAAATCGGTGGACAACAATAATATTCCAATAGATGCGGTGATAACATGGGTTGACAATGGTGACGCTAAACATCTAGAGAAAATTTTTGAATACATACCCAAGACTGAGGTCGAAAGACGAGGAAAGCTTAAAAAACAATTATTTGAAGTTGAAGAGTTAAAATATGTTGTTCACTCCATACTAAAATATGCGCCATTTATTCGCTCCATTTATATTGTAACTGATAACCAAAAACCTAAGTTTTTAAATACAAATAACATTGATGGTTATGCTAAAGTCAAGATTATAGATCATAAAGAAATTTTTAAAGGCGATACTTCTTATTTGCCTGTTTTTAATTCTAGAAGTATCGAAACAAAACTTTATAACATACCAAATCTATCTGAGCACTTCATCTATTTCAACGATGATATATTTTTAATTAAACCTGTAAAACCATCTCACTTTTTTTATAAAGAAGAACCTGTAATACGTGGGAAATGGAACAAGTTTAAAGAAGATGTTTTTTATAAGAAGTTAGTTCCAAAGAAGAATATTGAAAAACCTAAACATGGAATTGCTCAAGATTTAAGTGCTAAAACCATAGGCTTTAAAAAGGTTTTTAGATTTCAGCACACCCCTATTCCAATGCGCCGATCTACCATTAAAACCTTTTTTGCAACACACCGAAACCTAGAATTAAGAAATATAAAACATAGATTCAGAAACAAAGAACAGTTTCTAACCCAAGGGATTGCTAACCATTTAGAAATTAAAAACGAAACCTGTCTCACCTTAGAAAATTACCAGTTGGTAAAACTCACCTCCTACAAAAGGTCAATAACTTGGATTTATCTGAAACTAAAGTTGGCAACTTTGCAAAAAAATAAACTATTTCTAAACATCCAAAATTTAAATTTATACAACGAACTTAATAGGAAATTTGTCCTAAACTGGTTGGAACATAAATTTAAATTATAAAAAAACTAATTAAAGAATGAATTATTTACCGTTTTATATAATCAAAAAGTTTTTTAAAATTAAATACCTTATTTTTAAATATATCTTAAAAACTACTACCCCTATAAAGTCTGTGTATGGAGTATATTTAACTCCGTCCTTTAAAGACACAACTTTTATGTACTATTACAAAGGTACTTATGGTTTTTTTCTGAGTAATCTAATCAAGAATATTTCTTGCGACACCACTTTTGTTGACATAGGGGCAAACCAAGGTTTGTACACCTTATTAGCTGCAAAAAATAAAAATATAAATAAGATTATTGCCTTTGAACCATCGCCAAAAACTGCTCAATTATTAAGGTCAAATATTAAAATTAACAACGTTAATAATTGTGTTGTTATTCAAAAAGGAATTTCAAATAAAACAGGAACATTGAAACTCAATGTTTCGGATGGGCACTCAGGTAAAAACACTTTTAGTACAGTTGACAATGACACAATTCACTCAAATGAAATCGTAGCGACGAGTAACCATGAAGAAATCGAGTCTCTCATAAGTGAAGAAACAAATTATATTGTGAAAATTGACGTTGAAGGACATGAAGAAGTGGTAATTAATGAACTTGTGAAGTGTTCGTTCATTGAAAATGTATCTGCTATTTATTGTGAAATTGACACACGATGGGTGAACGTGACAAATATTAAAGAAAAACTTACAGCAGTTGGTTTTTCTACGTTTAAAAAAACAGGGAAAGGTACCGTTCATTACGACATGCTTATTACAAGAAATTAAATTATGAAAGTAGATCCAAGATTGCTCAAATATTGTGATTCACTTAAGGAAGGTAAAACACTCCTCTACCCTGCCGATACTATTTGGGGGTTGGGTTGTGATGCTTCCAACCAAGAGGCGGTAAACAGCATATTTAAACTCAAAAACCGCCCTGTTAAAAAACCGCTAATTGCCTTAGTTTCAGGAATAGAAATGTTGTCAAAATATGTGGAAAACCTTCCAAATACTATTGAAAAATTACTTCAAAACGAGCTACCCACTACCCTAGTATATCCCAAAGGGATTGGACTTGCTAAGGGTGTTATAAGCCACAATGGAAGTGTTGCCATTCGAATTCCAAAACCCTGTTTCGCACTAGATTTAATTACCGCTTTTGGTAAGCCTCTTGTGAGCACCTCTGCAAACCTTAGTGGTGAACCCATTCCAACTCAGTACAGCGAAATAGACGCGCATGTTTTGGAGCAAGTAGATGAAGTAGTACCTTTGGAAAAAGAAAAAATAGCCAGCACTCCCTCAAGGGTGTTGCTTTTATTGCCCAACGGAAGTGTAAAGCAATTGCGATGAAAACCTATGAAAAACATATTGAAAAAGCACTTCAAGCACCTGTGTTTTCTTTAGTTCAAAAAGCTGCTGAAGATTTAAGATTAGACGCATATGTTATAGGAGGGTTTGTTCGTGATACATTGTTAGGCCGACCTACTGGCGCTGATATAGATATTGTGGCTTTAGGAAGCGGTATTGCCCTAGCCAAAAAAGTGGCAGAACTTCTCCCAGGAAAAAATCAGGTTCATGTATTCAAAACCTATGGCACTGCCATGATAAAATATGGAAGTATACATCTTGAATTCGTAGGCGCTCGAAAAGAGAGTTATTCAAAAGATAGTAGAAACCCTGTTGTTGAAGACGGCACTTTAGTTGATGACCAAAACAGACGTGATTTTACAATTAATGCTTTGGCATTGAGTCTTACTGTGTCCACTTTTGGGGCGCTTTTAGACCCGTTTAATGGCGTTGATGACTTACACGACGGTATTATAAGAACTCCGCTTGATCCAGATATTACTTACAGCGACGATCCATTGCGAATGTTACGTGCCATACGATTTTCAAACCAACTTGGATTTACCATAGATAAAAAATCATTGAAGTCTATTTCAACAAATAGTGCACGAGTTAAAATTTTATCTAAAGAACGTATCGTTGAAGAGTTGCATAAAATTTTAGCATGCTCAAAGCCGTCCTCTGGTTTTCTATTGCTGGAACAAACAGGGTTACTAAAGCACATTTTACCTGAACTTATTGCGCTAAAAGGGATTGATGAGGTTGAAGGGCAACTTCATAAAGACAATTTCTATCACACACTAGAAGTAGTAGATAATATTTGCTCGTATTCAGAAAATGTTTGGCTGCGTTGGGCAGCATTGTTGCACGACATAGGAAAAGCCCCAACAAAAAAATTTGATAAAAAGGTGGGATGGACATTCCACGCACATGAATTTGTAGGTGCCAAAATGGTGTATAAACTTTTTAAGCGGTTACGCATGCCATTAAATGACAAAATGAAATACGTACAAAAGTTGGTATACATGAGTTCAAGGCCTATTGTTATAGCCCAAGACGATGTTACCGATTCAGCTGTTAGAAGACTCGTTTTCGATTCAGGTGAACTCCTTGAAGATTTATTATTGCTTTGTAAAGCAGATATTACCACCAAAAACCCAAAACGTTTTGCGCGATACCACAAGAACTTTGAAGTTGTAAGGCAAAAGGTTAAAGAAGTTGAAGAAAGAGATCATATTAGAAACTTTCAACCTCCTGTTTCTGGTGCTGAAATCATGCGTATTTTTGCCTTGAAACCCTGCCCAGAAGTGGGTGAAATCAAAGAAGCTATTAAAGAAGCTATTTTAGAAGGAGAAATTCCCAATGAGTATGATGCCGCACATGCATTTATGTTAACTAAGGCCCAAGCTATGGGATTAAAACCCGTTTAGTGATGTATAAAAATTTGCAGCGCTGGACGCGTATTTCATTGATTTTAATCTATTTGGTTATCGCTGCCGGCGCAACAGTTCGCATGACGGGTAGTGGCATGGGATGTCCAGATTGGCCTAAGTGTTTTGGATATTACATCCCGCCTACTCATGCTCAGGAACTGGAATGGAAACCCAACACAACTTTTCAAAAAGGTAATGTAATAATAGATAATGATCGTCTTTTGGTTGCTACCAAAACCTTTACATCATCTGACAGTTACGACCCAACACTTTGGGAACCCTACACGAAACATGATTATGCCGTTTTTAACGCAACGCATACATGGATTGAATTTATCAATCGTTTGTTAGGTGCACTTTCAGGTCTAGCAGTACTTATTTTGTTTGGATATAGTTTTTTAGCCAATTTTAACTTCTTTTGTTTTTTTGTAA
>JAYPBW010000015.1:6960-13499 GCA_038124405.1 Flavobacteriaceae bacterium
CGTTACATATGCTTATGGCGTTATTGCTCGTTGCCTTTTTGCTTGTTGTAAGAGTGGCGTCAAAATCCTTTGGTTTGAGCAAACTACCATCAACAAAATTTCGGGTATTACTTTACAGTGCTTTTGGGCTGACTCTTGCTCAAATTATTTTAGGTGTTCAAGTGCGCCAATTTGTAGATGTGCAAATTGATCGTTGGGGATATGATTTACCTCAATTTTGGCTTGCATCTCCGCAACTCAGCTTTTACATACACAGAAGTTTATCCATTCTCGTTTTGGGTGTTAATGCTTGGCTTTTTATGCGTGTGATTAAAGAGCAACTAGAGCGCGGTTTTATTCATCGTGTTTTGTGGCTCATTGGAGGTGAAATACTTTTAGGTGTTTTCATGTTCTATTTTGATTTTCCATTTGCCACGCAACCCCTACATTTGCTGTTAGCAACAATGCTTTTTGGCGTTCAGTTATATTGGATTTTACGCATCAATTTACATCGTTATGATATATCATTTTAGACTCATATTAGACACTAAAGAAGATGTCTTTCGTGACATTGCACTTGAAGAAGATGCTACTTTTGAAGACTTTCACAATGCGATTACTCAAGCCTTTGGTTTTGGGGGATCTGAAATGGCAGTGTTCTATGAAAGTGACGATGAATGGCAACAAGGAGATTCCATTTCATTATTTGATATGGGAGATGAAGATGTGAGAAGAATGAGCGATACACTCCTAAAAGATGTCTTTTCGCATCGTAGTAAAATGCTTTATGTGTATGACTTTTTAAACTTGTGGACCTTCTTTATTGAGCTTATTGAAACAGATGAGCCAAAACCTGGAAATGCTTATCCAATGTTGCTTTTTACACATGGTGAAGTCCCAGAAGAAGCCCCTGAAAAATCATTTGAGGCAGATAAAGACTCGTGGAGTGATAGCGACTATGACGAAAACGGTCTCGATGACCCATACGAAGACCCTTCAGACGATTGGTATTAATCGTTTACACGAAGCATTTCATGATTTTCGTAGTTGCGTTTTACAAAATGAAATGCTGCACGCATAATCTCACCCATCGAACGGCTTTTTAAAAATGAAGGCTGCCTAGTTAAAGCATACACTTCTTGGCGTAATTGCTCAATTTTATCTGTAGAAGAAATGTGATCATTAAGCATGCATTTTAACAATTGTGTTAAACGCGTTTCATTTCCAAAAATACGTCTGGCTAGTGTGGCGCGCTCTTCAATCTTATACTGGTCAATCGAGGTTTTGGTTAACTGGGTTTTAACCAAATCAACCATAGCTAGATTTTCTTTAAAAAATTGCGGCCTGTACACCTTCATACGTCCTTCGTAGCATTGTTGATCAAAATCAATTGCACGAATTTTATAAATTACCTTGTCAAAGTCGTGAATGGGAACTATCACGTAATTATAAGCACGCATATCGCCCAATAATCGAATCATGCAACGCTCATTAAACTTCACAAAAGATTTCGCAATTTGACTACGCTCAGCGTTTGTACATTTGGGTAAAAGTTCTTTAATAAATTCATCTCCTGGTATGCCAGCAATATGCTCCTCTATGAGTGTATTTTGATAGACTAAAAAATTTAAGTTATTTGGTGAAAGCATATGCTCTAATTCCAATCCATAAATTCGTGATGCATCCGCTTTTTTAACATAGAAATAGATAAAGTTGTCATTTAAAGTATTGCGAATTTTAATCCGAAATGGCTTTGAATTCCCAAAAGTGCAGTAGTCTATACAATCTACATTTAAATACGAAAGGGTTAATGAGCTACCATCAGAATGCAATAAGGTATACACACGTTTGAGCTGTTCATCAATTTCTTTCCTTTCACTGTCTGAGTAAAATACTCTTACCCAAAGGCTGTCTTTGTCGTGCTTATTCATCACTGCAACAGAGCCTGAAAATCGCAACAAATCATCATAAAAAATGGGGATTTTGAGTGAACGGGAATACTCTTCAAGATAATCCGCTAGAAAAGGACTAATAGGAAAGGTTGGTTTTTTTTTCGAAATTAGCTTATCGCTCATGCTCCAAAGTTAGGCTTTTGTGTAACAAAATATAGTACTGTGCGTTAATAGAACAATGAATACCATTTTAAACGTAACCGATTTAACCAAAAGATTTGGTCGTCTTACGGCTGTAAATTCGCTGTCTTTTACTATTGAAAAAGGAAATGTATATGGTATTCTTGGTCCTAATGGAAGTGGAAAATCGACTACATTAGGCATGATTCTTAATGTGGTTAATCCTTCTGAGGGCTCCTTCTCATGGTTTGGCGGTACTCAAAACACACATCAAGCATTAAAACGTGTAGGTGCTATCATAGAACGCCCAAATTTTTATCCCTATATGAGCGCGGCGCAAAACCTGCGATTGGTTTGTCGAATCAAAGAAGTTTCCACCTCTAAAATTGAAGAAAAACTAGCTCTAGTTGATCTTTTAGATCGTAAGGATGATACATTTAAAAACTACTCTTTGGGGATGAAACAACGCCTTGCCATTGCTTCAGCCTTACTCAACGATCCTGAAATTCTAATTTTAGATGAACCCACAAATGGACTCGATCCACAAGGCATTTCGCAAGTTCGTGGGATTATTAAAAAAATTGCTGCTCAAGGCACTACTATTTTATTAGCTTCACACCTGTTAGACGAAGTTGAAAAAGTGTGTTCACATGTGTTAGTATTGCAAAAAGGAAAACGCATTTACTTTGGTGAGGTAACAGCACTAACCACAGATCATGGCTATTATGAACTTAACACCACATCACCCGAAATCCTTAAAAAAGTACTGGAATCTCATAATGATATTGATAAGGTCGAAGTGGTGAATGAATTGTTTTTAGCATACCCAAATAAACCCATTTCTAGCACAGATTTAAGCAAGTCTCTTACCGAAAAGGGATTAATCATCACACATTTTGCCCAAAAACATAAAAGTCTTGAAGAGCAATTCTTAACTCTAACCAAAAATCAGGAATAATGAAAAGACTGTTTTTAATAGAGTTTGACAAATTAAGAACAAACCGCTCTAGCCGAGTTCTTGTTGGAGCATATTTTATTCTCTTGATTTCAATTGCGCTCATTGCTGCAATCAAGTTTGATATCGGACCAATCAAATTCCACTTAGCAGAACAAGGTATTTTTAATTTTCCTTACATATGGCATTTTACGGCATTCATTGGAGCTTGGTTTAAAATCTTCTTGGCGGTGGTCATTGTTTCGATGACTGCTAATGAATACAGCAACAAAACCATAAAGCAAAATCTTATTGATGGACTCAGTAAACGTGAATTCTTACACTCCAAATGGGTTATGATTTTTGCTTTTGCAGGGGTTTCCACACTATTTATTTTTGTGGTATCGCTTATTTTGGGATTAATGTATTCCAACTATAACGAGATTTCAATTATTATGAAAGACTTGGAATACCTGTTGGCATATTTTGTCAAGCATGTTGCCTTTTTTGCCTTATGCTTGTTTTTGGGAACTGCCATAAAGCGCTCGGCGTTTGCGTTGGGATTTTTAGGAATATGGCAAATGTTTGAAGGTATTTGCTACGGACTCTTAAAATGGGAATCTTCTCCATGGATTGAAGAAAACGCTGACACCATTTTTCGATTATTTCCGCTAAATGCTATGAGCAACCTCATCCCCGAACCCTTTACAAGGCTTTCTGCCGTACGTAACCTTGCCAATCAAGTAGAGGTAGATGTACTCAAGAACACGAGTGTTCAATTTTTGGATATTATAATTGTGGTTGTTTGGTCGTATATATTTTATTCACTCACCTATAGGCTTTTAAAAAGTCGTGACCTCTAAGTTTTTGCTATTTTTGGCAAGCTATGGAATTCGAACTTGTTTCCGATTTTAAACCCACAGGCGATCAGCCTGAGGCGATTCGCCAATTAGCCTTAGGGCTAGGTGAACAAGATAAGTTTCAAACCCTTTTAGGTGTTACGGGCTCTGGTAAAACGTTTACTGTAGCCAATGTTATTGCCGAAACAAGACGTCCAACTTTAGTATTAGCGCACAACAAAACACTAGCTGCGCAACTCTATGCTGAGTTCAAACAGTTTTTTCCAAATAACGCAGTAGAATATTTTGTGTCGTATTACGACTACTATCAACCTGAGGCTTATATTCCCGCTTCGGGTACGTATATCGAAAAAGACTTATCTATAAATGATGAAATAGAGAAACTGCGACTAAGCACCACCTCTTCATTGCTTTCTGGGCGTAGAGATATTATCGTGGTGGCTTCTGTTTCTTGTTTGTATGGTATTGGAAACCCTGTGGAATTTAGAAAGAATGTAATTTCGATCCACGTTGATCAAATTATTCCTCGTACAAAATTGTTGCATCAATTGGTGCAAAGTCTGTATGCACGTACCACTGCAGATTTTTTACATGGAAATTTTCGCGTAAACGGCGACGTAATTGATGTTTTTCCTAGCTATGCTGATCACGCTTTTAAAATTCATTTTTTTGGAGATGAGATTGAAGCCATTGAGGTGTTTGACCCTTTGACCGGAACAATTAAAGAAAATTTTGAGCAGTTGACTATTTATCCTGCTAATATGTTTGCTACATCGCCCGAAGTGCTGCAAAATGCCATTCATCAAATTCAAGATGATCTTACCGCTCAAGTAACCTATTTTAAAGATATCGGAAAGCATCTTGAAGCCAAGCGATTAGAAGAACGCACCAATTTTGACTTGGAAATGATTCGGGAGTTGGGGTATTGTTCGGGCATTGAAAACTATTCCAGATATATAGATGGACGTGCGCCTGGAACACGCCCGTTTTGCTTATTAGATTACTTCCCGGAAGACTATTTAATGATAGTGGACGAAAGTCACGTAACCCTATCACAGGTACACGCCATGTATGGCGGAGATCGCAGCCGTAAAGAAAATTTGGTTGAGTACGGATTCCGATTGCCCGCAGCCATGGATAACAGACCATTGAAGTATGAAGAATTTGAACAACTACAACAACAGGTCATTTATGTAAGTGCTACTCCTTCAGATTATGAGCTAGAAAAAACGGAAGGCGTTTATGTAGAGCAGGTAATACGCCCCACAGGATTACTAGATCCACTTATTGAGGTGCGACCCAGTATCAATCAAATTGACGATTTAGTAGAAGAAATTCAAGTACGCACAGAAAAAGATGAACGTGTATTGGTTACAACCTTAACCAAACGTATGGCAGAAGAACTTACAAAGTACCTGTCGCGTATTGCTATTCGATGTAGGTATATTCATAGTGATATTGACACGCTTGAACGTGTAGAAATCATGCATGATTTACGTAAAGGATTATTTGATGTATTGATTGGCGTTAATCTTCTGCGTGAAGGATTAGACCTTCCCGAAGTATCTTTAGTTGCCATATTAGATGCCGATAAAGAAGGCTTTTTGCGCTCGGCGCGCTCATTAACCCAAACCGTTGGAAGAGCAGCTCGTAATTTGAACGGCATGGCGATTATGTATGCAGATACCGTTACCAAAAGCATGCAAAAAACCATTGACGAAACGCAGTACCGACGTGCAAAGCAAATGGCATATAATGAAAAACATAATATTACGCCTCAAGCTTTAAATAAGGCGCTGGATGAAACTTTTGATCGTAAATCTGGAGTAGAAACCCCAAGTTTTGAAAAGCAAGATATTGCCTATCTATCTAAGGAGGCACTTCAAACAAAGATTCGTAAGACACGAAAAAACATGGAAAAAGCCGCCATGGATATGGATTTTATCCAGGCGGCTCATTTTAGAGATGAAATTGAGCGTATGCAAAACCAACTCAAAACGTTGGCGTAGCACACAGGTTTACTTACTTAATTTCAATCTGCTTTTTAGGCTCAGGAATAGCTTCTTTTAATTTAGGCAATTCGATATTCAAAATACCATTGTCGTATTTGGCTTTAATTCCTGAGGTGTCAATCGTATCGGGCAATCTAAAACTACGCTGAAAACTGTCATAAGAAAATTCTCTTCGCGTAAACTGCGCTGAATTATTCTCATCTTGGTGGCTCGTCTCGCTTGAAACAGTCAATACATGATCGTCGAGTTCCACGTTAAAGTCTTTACGCGTTTTTCCCGGTGCTGCAATAGCCACCTCAAATGAAGTATCCGTTTCCGAAATATTTACCGAAGGTACATGAGCGCGTGAAGCCGCTGGTGTTAATGGAAATGAAGTTCCAAAAAACTCGTCTAATAAAGATGGAAATAATGGGTTCGTATGTCTACGTACTAAATTCATGATGTTAGGTTTTAATGTTATACACCTAACCCATGGCAATTTATATACCGATTGATTTTAGATGACATAATGTCATCTAAATGCTTGTTTTTAATGACAAGATGTCAATTTACTGCAATACTGCTTGCACTTTATCGGCAGCTTCTTGGAACAATACCGCACTTTGAACCTCAAGACCAGAATCGTCAATGAGCTTTTTGGCTATATCGGCGTTGGTGCCTTGCAAACGTACAATAATAGGGA
>JAYPBW010000015.1:13509-14234 GCA_038124405.1 Flavobacteriaceae bacterium
TTATTAAAATCGCCTTTACTTTAGGGTCTTGAAGAATGATACGAAAAGCAGCTTCTACTCTAGCAGCATCGGCTGTTCCCCCTACATCTAAGAAGTTTGCAGGGTCGCCACCCGCTTGCTTAATCAAATCCATGGTTGCCATGGCTAGACCTGCTCCATTTACCATACACCCTACGTTTCCGTCTAGCGCCACATAATTTAAGCCTACTTCACGAGCAGCTACATCGGTTGGGTTTTCCTCACGAATATCTCGCATAGCTGCAAAATCAGGATGACGGAACAAAGCATTATCATCGAGTGTAACCTTAGCGTCAACCGCAATAATCTTATCATCTGAAGTTTTAAGTACTGGATTGATTTCGAACAATGCAGCATCGGCACCAACATAAGCTTTGTACAACGCCGAAACAAACTTAACCATGCCCTTAAATGCAGCTCCCGAAAGCCCGAGATTAAACGCTACTTTACGTGCTTGAAAGGGTAACAGACCAACGGTAGGGTCAATTTCTTCAGTAAAAATAAGCTCAGGGGTTTGCTCTGCAACGGTTTCTATATCCATTCCGCCCTCTGTAGAATACATAATCATATTACGTCCAGAAGTACGGTTTAGCAATACCGAAATATAAAATTCTTTAGGCTCGCTATCCCCAGGATAGTACACATCTTCAGCAACTAATACTTGATGTACTTTTTTGCCTTCAGCAGTAGTTTGCGGAGTCACCAAT
>JAYPBW010000015.1:14244-29370 GCA_038124405.1 Flavobacteriaceae bacterium
CAATGATATCTGAAGAAATTTGCGCCACCTCATCTAAGGATTTCGCGAGTTTTACTCCGCCCCCTTTTCCGCGACCTCCAGCGTGCACTTGTGCTTTTATCACGTGCCAACCTGTTCCGGTATCTTCTGTTAGCTTTTTAGCAGCCGCCACTGCTTCATCGGCATTGGTAGCAACAATTCCTCGTTGAATGCCAACTCCAAATTGAGCCAAAATTTCTTTTCCTTGGAATTCGTGTACGTTCATTGGTTTGTGTTAAGGGCACAAAAATAGACAATCAAAAGGGCATCTTCATAGAAAAATCAGAAAGATGTTTGTTACATTTATAACATTATGTTTTATTTTTAATATATTTCAACATTCCCCTCAATTTTAACCATTCAATAACCTACATTTGCGCAAAACTTTTTGTGATGCAGCAACATGATTTAGTACAAATAAGTGAAGAATTTGGGAGTCCGGTATATGTGTATGATGCTCATGCCATGGAGCGCCAATACAACAGACTCAAAAATGCATTTAGCGCTGTTCCTCAGTTACGAATCAACTATGCAGTAAAGGCACTTTCAAATCTGAGCGTACTTAAATGGATGCATCAATTAGGGGCGGGACTAGACACTGTTTCTATCCAAGAAGTACAACTTGGGCTTGCTGCAGGCGTGGCTCCAAAAGAAATTATTTATACGCCTAATGGCGTATCGCTTGCTGAAATTAAAGAAGTAGCAGCACTAGGCGTACAAATCAACATAGACAACCTTGATGTTTTGGAACAATTTGGTACCGCACATCCGAGTGTTCCCGTTTGTATTCGTATCAATCCGCATATTATGGCAGGCGGAAACGCTAATATTTCGGTTGGACATATCGATTCCAAATTTGGAATAAGCATACATCAAATGCCGCATTTGTTACGCATTGTAGAAAACACAGGAATGCGTATTAATGGAGTCCACATGCATACAGGAAGTGATATTTTAGATATTGACGTGTTTTTGCATGCCGCTGAAATTTTATTTGACACTGCACGCTCATTCACCGACTTAGAGTTTTTGGATTTTGGTAGCGGATTTAAAGTGCCCTACAAGCCCGGAGACAATGAAACCAATATTGAAGAATTGGGTGAAAAACTTACTGAACGCTTTAATACCTTTTGTACTGAGTACGGAAAAGAATTGGTATTGGCATTTGAACCCGGTAAGTTTTTGGTGAGCCAAGCGGGGTATTTCTTAACGCAAGTAAATTCGGTTAAGCAAACTACTTCAACGGTTTTTGCACAAGTAAACAGTGGCTTTAACCACCTGATACGTCCCATGTTGTATGGCGCACAACACCGTATTGAGAACATTTCTAACCCCGAGGGTCGTGAACGGTTTTACTCTGTCGTTGGGTATATCTGTGAAACAGACACCTTTGCCAACAACCGCAAAATTGCTGAAATAAGCGAAGGCGATGTACTGTGTTTTCACAATGCGGGTGCGTACTGTTTTACTATGGCAAGTAATTACAATTCACGTTATCGCCCTGCCGAAGTACTTTGGCACGAAGGCAAAGCCCATCTGATACGGAAATCCGAAGCCTTTACAGACCTTATCCAAAACCAAGTGATGATGGAATTTAATGCGGTAGAAGCGTAGCTTGTAGTACTTTTCTTACGTAGTTTTTTTACTGAAAATCTTCCTTACTTAAAGGCGTTTCGATGTCATTTCAAGGGCTCTTATTTATTCCCAACTCAAATTGGGCACTAGTACTAAAAGCTGGGATATATGAGCAAGTATTAACCTCTAAACTTTATGACTACGATGTTGGAGCAACACTAGGAGTAGGGCTTAAATTTTAATTACCCAATAACCCCCGAACCAATACATTCATTTTCTATATACCACGCAGCAAACTGACCGGCTGCAATTGCAGATTGTGGCACATCAAACACCAAAAAAATACCTTTTTCGGAAAGATGCAATGTCGCTTTTGCTAACGGTTGGCGGTAGCGTATGCGTGCTAGAACGTCCATAGGTGTATCCGAAATTAAATCGGGGCGTATCCAATGCACATCGTCTTGTGGAATCCAAAGTGCCCTACGGAAAAGTCCCGGGTGGTTTTTGCCCTCGCCTACATAAATAGTATTGGTCTTTACATCTGTTGCCAATACAAATAACGGTTCAGTCGTACCACCTACAGCCAAACCCTTTCGTTGTCCAACCGTAAAGAAATGGGCTCCGTTGTGTTCTCCAACTTGTTTGCCATCATCTGCAGCATAGGTGTATTTATGTGCCAGTCCAGCAGGCGTATTTTCACGTGTTTCGGCATACATAGGGTGCGAATCGGGAACTTGAATAATAGCACCTTTTTTCACCGCCAATTGTTGTTGCAAAAAATCAGGAAGACTTACTTTTCCAATAAAACAAAGTCCTTGTGAATCTCGTTTTTCGGCAGTAATAAGCCCTTGAGCTGCTGCTATTTTACGCACCTCACTCTTCTGCAATCCACCGATAGGAAACAGCGTTTTGGCAAGTTGTGCTTGACTTAACTGACACAAAAAATACGATTGATCTTTATTGGCATCGGCACCTGCAAGAAGACGATATGTTGTATTTCCAGTAGTTGAAATATGATCTTTTTGACAGTAATGCCCTGTGGCAACAAAGTCTGCCCCCAAGGATAAGGCAATATCTAAAAACACGTCAAATTTAATCTCACGATTGCAAAGCACATCTGGGTTTGGCGTACGTCCACGTTGGTATTCGGCAAACATATAGTCCACAATTCGTGCTTTGTACTGCTCGCTCAAATCAACGGTTTGAAAAGGGATACCTAATTTTTCTGCCACAAGCATGGCATCATTACTGTCTTCAAGCCACGGACACTCATCTGAAAGCGTTACCGAATCGTCATGCCAGTTTTTCATAAATAGACCAATGACTTCATACCCTTCTTGCTGAAGCAAATAGGCAGCCACACTGGAGTCTACACCTCCCGAAAGTCCTACAATGACACGTTTTCCTTGCATAACGCAAAGGTAAGAAGTTACCGCCTCACCAAACGCAGCCGATGGACGATACGGGTTTATTTATTTACGAAGTTTTTTCTGACGTTCTGCCTCTTCCATCATTTCAGCCATTTTGCGCTGAAAGCGGTTTTGTTTTTTAGGCTTTTTCTTGTTCTCTTCTATCTGCGCATGAATTTTATCTTGATCGATGATTACATTCTTAACCACCACCATAATGGCAATCATTAACAAGTTTGAAACAACGTAATACAAACTAAATCCACTCGCGTAATTGTTAAAGAAAAACAACATCATAACCGGCATCAGATACATGATATACTTCATGTTAGGCATACCTGGTTGTGTGGGTTGCATTTGCTGACCCGTAGTCATGCGGGTATAGAAGAAAATGGCAACGGATGCCAACAATGGAAATAAACTAATATGATCTCCATAAAATGGAATACTAAACGGTAAGTCTGCAATTACATCGTAAGAGGACAAGTCGTCTGCCCATAAAAACGATTTCCCACGTAGTTCATAGGCAATAGGGAAAAAATAGAATAACGCGAAGAAAACAGGCATTTGAAGCAATGCTGGAATACACCCTGCAAGTGGGCTTGCTCCCGCTTTGGTGTACAATTTCATTGTTTCTTGCTGACGTTTGGTGGCGTCATTTTTATATTTTTCATTGAGTTCTGTTATCTCAGGTCTTAATACGCGCATTTTTGCCTGTGAAACATAAGACTTATACAGTACTGGCGAAAGCACAAGTCTCACAATAACGGTAAGTAAAATAATAGCTATTCCGTGTGGAACTAAGCCAGTAAGAAATCCAAAAAGAGGATAGAAAACAGAACGGTTGATCCAACCTATAAGTCCCCAGCCAAATGAAATGCTTTCATATAAGTTTTCATCATATTTTTTCAAAATAGTATAGTCTGTAGGGCCCATATACCAGTCGAAATTTGCTTGAAAGCGATTGCGCTGATACGGAAGTGTAGTTTGCGTAGCAAAGCCCTTTAAATAGGCAGATGCCTCCACATCATCTTCATCTGTAATTGAGGTAGTACTTAATGAAACTTGCTCAAAAGGTTTTTCTGGAATTAAGATACTGCTAAAAAAGTGCTGACGGTATGAAACCCAAGCTACATTTTTTTCATTGTCATCATCATCTCCAGTAGCAGAAAGCGTGCTATACTTGTCATTCTCATGGCGGTAGGCCAATTGTGTATAACGATTTTCATATTGTGCACTTTTCGCTTGACGAAAACCATCCATGTTCCAAGAAAAAGCAGCAGGAATAGCAGTGTCCAAGGCATTTTCAATACCCTCTGCAACCACCTCAAAACCAAAGCGAAATCCTTCTTTGGGAAGTGTATATATAAATTCGATAAAACCACTTTCTTCAACTGAAGCACGAAGGCGCAGTTGTTGTCCATCTGCCCTTTTAGTAAGTGTGGGCGAAAACATTAAAAATTTGGTTTGAAGCAACTGTCCCTTAGCGGTAGTAAAAGCAATATTAAGTGCGTTATTTTCCTTATTTATAAGGTATAGCGGCGCATCTTGGTAATTTACTTCCCCATTTAAAAGTACTTGTTCCATGAATCCACCTTTGGTAGAAACCCCGAGTGTAAGCACATCGTTTTGCAAGACAATTGTTTCCTTAGTAAAAGCCTCTTGAGGAGTCTCTACAGAAACTAAAGCAGTAGTTTCTGGGGTTTCTGATTCGGGTTCAGTAACTGGTTTGGCAGCCTCAACTTGCTGATTATTTGCCTGTGCGATTTCTTCGACAGATTGGGTGTACATCATCCAAGTGAAAATCCCAAAAATGAGCACCATTCCTATTATCTGTAAGGGGTCTATACGACGTTCTTCCATTCGTTATTATTTAGTTTTTGCATATTCGCTACACGCCTGCACAAAGGCACTAAATAGCGGATGAGGCTCTAATACTGTACTTTTATATTCGGGGTGATATTGTACGCCCACAAACCAAGGATGTGTGTCAATTTCAACAATCTCGGCGAGCTTCGTTTCAGGGTTTATACCGGTGGCATTTAACCCGTTAGATACAAGCTGATTGAGGTAGGCATTATTAAGCTCGTAACGATGACGGTGACGCTCACTTATTAGCTCTGAATTATAAATACTGTGTGCTCTACTTCCTTTTGAAAGGGCACAATCCCAAGCGCCAAGACGCATGGTACCCCCTTTATTTTCAATTTCTTTCTGTTCGTCCATCAAACTAATTACAGGGTGTGGCGTATTTTCATCCATTTCAGTAGAATTTGCCCCATCAAGACCTAATACGTTACGTGCAAATTCAATGACAGCCATTTGCATTCCCAAACAAATTCCAAAAAATGGAATATTGTTTTCACGAACATATTTAATAGCACTGATTTTACCCTCTATACCTCTTGAACCAAATCCAGGGGCAACTAGTAAACCGTGTATACCCTCAAGTTTTTGAGAAATGTTTGTAGGTGCCAAATGTTCGGAATGAATAGAAACGACCTCCACCTTTACCTCGTTAGCCGCTCCAGCATGAATAAAGGCTTCTAAAATAGATTTGTAAGAATCTTGAAGTTCTACGTACTTTCCAACCAAACCAATGCGAATGTGGTGTTTTGGATTTTTATGGCGTGTCAAAAAAGCCTTCCATCTTGTTAGGTCTGGCTCAAGATTATCGGGCAATGATAATAAATCAAGCACCACTCTGTCCAATCCTTCGTCGTGCATAAGCAATGGAACGTCGTATATGGTATTCGCGTCAATAGATTGAATTACCGCTTCGCGTTTTACATTACAAAACAATGCAAGTTTTGTTCGAATATCCTCTGATAATTCATGTTCTGTTCTGCACACCAACACATCGGCATTAATACCGCTTTCCATAAGTGTTTTGACAGAGTGTTGTGTGGGTTTAGTTTTTAGTTCAGCTGCTGCTGACAAGTATGGAACCAATGTAAGATGAATCACGATGCAGTTATCGCGACCTAGTTCCCAACGCAATTGTCGAACCGCCTCTATATAGGGTAGAGACTCAATATCACCAACTGTACCGCCAATTTCAGTAATTACCACATCATACTCTTTAGTTGAACCAAGAAGTTGCATACGCTCCTTAATTTCATTGGTAATGTGGGGGATCACTTGTACAGTTTTACCTAGAAACTCTCCACGACGCTCTTTTTGAATAACACTTTGATATATGCGACCTGTAGTAACGTTGTTGGCTTGAGATGTCCTTACATTTAGAAAGCGCTCATAATGCCCAAGGTCAAGATCTGTTTCTGCGCCGTCATCAGTCACAAAACACTCTCCATGCTCATATGGATTAAGAGTGCCTGGATCTACATTTATATAAGGGTCAAATTTTTGAATGGTGGTTTTCAATCCACGTGCCTGCAATAAATTGGCTAAAGATGCGGAGATAATGCCTTTACCAAGTGAAGATGTAACTCCTCCAGTAACAAAAACATATTTGGTTTTAGGCATAGTTTTATAGGTTAAAGGTGCAAAAATACAAAGAATAAACTACCTAACCTCTACGGAATCTATGGGTATATTGGGTGGTTTCACCTCAATGGTTTCAAAACCTTGATGTTGAATCGTATATGTGGCGTTATTGAGATACCCTCCTCTCATGCTGGGGACATACTCAAATCGGTGCTGTAATTGTTCTCCAAGACCTAATGAAATACCTGAAAAAAGAGATCTTTTTACAGCAATACGTAGCGAGACATCTATCATAACATCAAACCCTTTAATGGTAGTCCTGTTAGGTATTTTTCCATAACGGTTTTTATACACTGCATCCAACTTTAATCTGATGCTGTCGCGCTTTTCATGAAAATAACTTGGATACGTAAAACGTAAATTTCCTAAATGTGCTTGGGAAACATTCGAGTCATCATAAGTGGCAGAGCGGTAATGGGTAAAAAGTTGCACTTGTCTATCTTCACGTTGCTGTGCATTTAGCATGGAGGTCATGCTTGTTACCAGATTTAGGTCTTCTGTTTCTAAAAAAACCCAATTTTTTCTGGTAGGAGTCAACAAAGAGTCCACATCATCTGGCTTTACATATCCAAATTGTTCATCAGGTTGAATTATTTCTGCTAGCGGAAATTGCTTCTGAAGTTTGGCTTCAATTTCCTTGTTTTTTTCATCAGCTATGACAAGAATACATGGATTTTCTGCACTGGCATCGAGCGCATCTAAATAAACCGATAATCGCTTGCTGAGTACTTCACGACTAGGGATAGTATTAAATAATGTATTCGACATAGAAAATTCCCGTGTACTAAGAGGAGAGATCACGGGAATGTTAAAAAACGTTAATGCCTGAGCAACTCGGCTCACATTGCCAGGAGTGAAGGGTCCAATTACCGCATCAAACTTAGAAAAGTCGTTCTCATTGAGAATTTGTTCTATTACATGAAGCTGGTTTTCAGTATCGAATACTGAAAATTCCACACTCAGTCCCGCTTTGTTTAGACTATCGGCTGCAAATAACATTCCTGCATAAAAATCTAAAGCAACCGTAGTTAGATTTCGTTCAGATAGTGTTTTTTCTGTTTGCAACACTGAGTCTAAATGAATACGTGAAAGTCTAAATGGTGCCATAAGAGCTATGCGCACTACTGGAGTCACAAATGTACTATCCCAAAAATTTGGTTTCGCATTTTCTTTAAGGGCGTCATCGGTTGATGTAAAATCTTGAATTTTAGGTATTTTAAGCACCATACCTTCTTGCAAACTCAAACTTTTCAGCTCGGGATTCAATGCTTCTAATTGTGCCTTATTAAGTCCTAGTTTTTGTTCCAAGCGGTAATATCCTTCTCTAGCTTGAACGGTGTAGTAACTATATTGAGAGGCCTGTGTAGCTACTGTACTTTGAGGCACATTTAAGACTGTACCTACCGAAAGGGTGTCTTTTAGTTGTGGATTCAAAGCACGAAGTGAGTCTATGGAAATCCCATAGATGTAGGCAATACGCCAAACGGTTTCTTTGGGCTGAACGATATGTTGGGCTGTTATTCCCGAGGCAACTTGGACTGTTTTTTTATAACGTGGAATTTTGAGCTTATCGCGTTTGCGTATTCCGTTTTTGGCGAAAGAATTATACCTTACAATTTGATCGGTACTAACATCATACCTTGCGGCAATGGCATCAAGGGTTTCTTTCTTTTTTACCTTATGAACAACGAAATGTGAAATATCGGCTTGTTGCGCATAACCAAATACACCAAAAAAGAGTAGAGTTATGGCAAAAAAGCGTTTACTCCCACTCAATAGTTGCTGGAGGTTTAGAACTGATATCATAGACCACACGATTAATTCCTGGAACACGATTGATGATTTGGTTTGAAATTTCTTGTAAGAATTCATATGGCAAATGTACCCAATCTGCCGTCATTCCGTCTGTTGAAGTTACCGCTCTAAGTGCCACACACTTTTCATAGGTACGTTCATCGCCCATAACTCCTACAGATTGTACAGGGAGAAGCATGACTCCGGCCTGCCAAACATCGTCATATAAACCATGGTCGCGTAATCCCTGTATAAAAATAGCATCTGCTTCTTGTAGCATGGCTACCTTTTCGGTAGTAATATCTCCCAGAATTCGAATGGCTAAGCCAGGGCCTGGAAATGGGTGTCTACCCAAAATTCCAGGGGACATATTTAGGCTTGCGCCAACTTTTCGAACTTCATCTTTAAAAAGCATATTCAAGGGCTCAACCACCTTTAGTTTCATAAAATCAGGGAGTCCGCCAACATTATGATGCGATTTTATGGTTGCCGAAGGGCCATTTACAGAAATAGATTCTATTACGTCTGGGTAGATAGTACCTTGAGCTAGCCACTTAGCACCTTCAACTTTATTAGCTTCTTGATCAAAAACCTCAACAAAAACCCTACCTATAATCTTGCGTTTTGTTTCAGGATCGCTAATACCAGCCAGTTCACTTAAAAATTGTGATGAAGCATCTACCCCTTTGACATTAAGTCCCATGTGCTCGTATTGAGCTAAAACATCAGAAAATTCGTTTTTACGCAACAAACCGTTATTAACGAATATACAATGCAAATTTGCCCCAATAGCTTTATGAAGTAAAATAGCAGCTACGGAAGAATCTACTCCCCCACTAAGTCCAAGAATAACCTTATCGTCACCCAACTGATTTTTAAGTCGATCTACAGTAGTTTCCACGAATGCGTCTGAAGTCCAGTCTGGCTGAATGCCTGCAATGTCAACTAAAAAATTGTGCAATAATTGCTTGCCGTCGGTAGAATGATAGACTTCGGGATGGAATTGAATTCCAAAAGTCATATTACTATCCATAACATATGCAGCATTTGCAACATCTTCTGTAGAAGCTAATTGAATGGCTCCTTTAGGTAGTTTTTGAATGGTATCGCTATGACTCATCCATACCTGTGAATGAAGTGGTATTTCTTTTAAAAATGGATGTTTTTCAACTTTAGCCAAACGGGCACGACCATACTCTCGAGTATTGGCAGGCGCCACTTCTCCCCCATTAAAATGTGCCAAATATTGAGCTCCGTAACATACTCCAAGTAAAGGAACTTTTGTTCTAATCGCACTTAAATCTGGATGAGGAGCATCTTCTGCTCGAACCGAAAATGGCGATCCTGATAAAATAACTGCTTTAAACGATTCTACATTGTCTGGAAGACTATGAAAAGGGTGAATTTCACAAAAGATGGAGAGTTCTCGAACGCGTCTTGCAATCAACTGGGTGTATTGCGAACCAAAATCGAGGATAAGTACTTTGTTTTGCATATGCAAAAATACAACTAAACTTTGTTGTTGGTTCTAGCTTTTCTATTAGTTTTTAACATCCGAAATAACAGATTTAATACACCACTATACGCAGCCCGTTTGAGGCATCGTCAAGAACGTCTTTTAGGTCATTTGTAAAGTCTTTGATTAACCTGTCCTTTAAAACCGATGAAAAGTGCGTGATACGTTCTTGCAGTTTCCCATTTGGAAAAAGTTCGTTCTGTACATCTGAAATACGAATAATTTGATCTTGAAGTTTAATCCGCTGTGCTTTTAGCAAACGTTTCTCTAATGCATTTAAGCCATTTAATTGTTTTCGTTCTTGTGCGTTTACTGCATTTAAAAAAGAGGCATCTGTCTGTTGTGCAAGTTGTTTCAGTGCGTCAAACTGCTGCTGTAACACTTCGCGCTGAGGCGTAAAATCAATATCTATGTCGCTAATTTGACGTACCCTTTTGTTGATAAACGACGCTTTAGGCAAAAATAAATCTTGCAAGGACAACTCTAACTTTTTACATTTTTTTACTTGCTTTTCCGACATCAGCAGAACACTAGAACGGTGTTTTAGTAAAGGATATGGAATGTTAAAGCTTTCAAAAGTATTTTTAAGCTGTAACCAGTATGCCAACTCACCTCCACCACCAACATAGGTTATATTTGGCAACACAATTTCTTGATATAAAGGTCGCATAAGTGCGTTTGGCGAAAAACGCTCTGGGTGAGCCTTTAATTCTTCTTCCAAACTAAAAAGACTCCAAGAATGTTCACCATCAGTAGTAGCGTATCCTTGTTCTATTTTTTCAATTCTGACTCTTTTATTACCCAAGATGTAAAATACATTTATTTCTCTTGGATTTACTTGTGACGTATACTTTGAATTACTCGTTTTCAGAACGTTATCTGTTCTTGACACTGCATTAAAAACCACCTTATTTGAAAACTCATCAAGAATGGCAGGTGAAAAAAGGGTCTTCAAATCAGGGTCGTCTCCATCGATGACAAGCAAACCATATTCTCCAAATAACTTATGGACTAACTTTCGTGTTGCACTTGCCAAATTAGGCGCATCTAAATAACAAGAAGCAAAAAGTTCTAACAGCTCTTTTCCTGTAGCGGATGTTTTCCAATGCGAGGAAAGCTCGTCATGTAATTTTTGTAATGTTTCTGTAGTCATTCGGCCTACTGGACCACCATTTGGTGATTGCCAATATGCTTTTTGTTCTCCAAGAAAAAAATGATTGATTTCCTCAACGTCATGATCTTCTGAAGCCATCCAAAATATGGGAACGTAGTCATGCTTAGTATCTTCTTTCTGCAAACGTTCAACCGCATTAATCACATCTAAAATTTTATACCAAAAAAATAATGGACCCGTAAAGATGTTTAACTGATGACCCGTAGTTACCGTAACTGTATTGGATTGTGCTAGCCGTTGTAAACTTGCTTCAGTAGCATCAATTTTTGGAATATCTGCGTATTGCTTTCTGAGAGATTCTACTAAAATCGTTCTGCTTGCCTTTTTAAATGATGCAACTCGTTTTTTTGCATGTTGTTGTGCCAAGGCAACATCAAAGAGTCCGGAGTGAAAAGCATCAAGGGAGGTGTCATGCTGTAGCAAACGCTGCATGAGAGGTGTGTACACCTCAGAATGAAACCCTAAAGATTCTACTGTCTTCACAAAGCAAAAGTAACTAATGTGTGAAATTGATACATTATAATATCATTTTCTATGTTGCAGGAACGGCTTGCAAATCAAAATCTTGAGCACTGATAATGGTTAAATCTGCAAAATCTCCAACTTTTAAATAATATTGTTGCGCGTCGACCCAAACTTCATTGTCGACATCTGGTGAATCATACTCTGTACGACCAACAAAGAAATTACCTTCTTTTCTGTCAATTACACATTTGAGTGTATTTCCTACGAATTGCTGATTTTTTTCCCAAGATATTTGGGCTTGGATTTCCATGAGCTCATTTACTCTAGCTTGTTTAATTTCGTTTGGAACATTGTCTTCTAATGAATAGGCATGTGTGTTTTCCTCATGACTGTATTGAAAACACCCCAAACGTTCAAAGCGCATTTCTTTCACCCATGTTTTGAGCAATTCGAAATCTTCATCTGTCTCGCCAGGATATCCCAATATTAGCGATGTACGAATAGCCATTTCCGGTACTTTCTCGCGAAAACGTTTCAATAAAGCGGTCGTTTTTTCTTGTGTAGTGCCTCTGTGCATAGAACGTAATATATGATCTGAAATATGCTGCAGTGGAATATCTATATAAGAGCAAACTTTAGATTCATTCGCAATAACATCCAAAACATCTTCAGGAAAACCTGTAGGAAAAGCGTAATGTAATCGTATCCACACAATTCCCTCAACCGACGCAAGTGCTTTTAACAAGTCTGCTAAGCGCCGTTCCTTATATAGATCCAAACCATAATAGGTAGAATCTTGGGCAATTAAAATAAGTTCTTTGACACCATTTTTGGCCAAACCTTTTGCCTCCGCCACCAAGTCCTCAATAGATTTTGAGCGGTGTGCACCACGCATTAATGGGATAGCACAAAACGAACAAGGACGATCACAACCTTCAGAAATCTTGAGATACGCATAGTTTTTTGGGGTTGTAGTAAGCCGCTCACCCAAAAGTTCGTGGCGGTAATCTGCGCCCAGCGCCTTTAGCAACAATGGCAAATCAGTTGTTCCAAAATAAGCGTCTACATTTGGAATTTCAGCCTCCAAATCGGGCTTATAGCGTTCACTTAAACATCCGGTCACAAAAAGTTTATCTATGCGGCCTTGCTCTTTTTGTTCTGCAAAAGACAAAATAGTATTCACCGATTCTTCTTTTGCATTATCAATAAAACCGCACGTATTCACTACCACAATATTTCCTGGTTCCTCGTGAGCTACTTCTTTGTTATTGGCTTTTAATTGCCCCATGAGCACCTCTGAATCATAAATGTTTTTGGAACATCCAAGGGTAACCACATTTATTTTATTCTTCTTTGAAGATTTTGTTCGCATGCTTTATTCGTACCCTTTAGGTAATTTTCTATGATGGGTTGCAGCTTCATAAGCTGCTCCTATAGTTAGTAATGATTCTTCACTGAAACTTGGGGCAATAAATGTAAGGTTAGCGGGTTCGCCCGTTTTATAATATCCCATTGGGACAGTCAACGCTGGGCAAAATGTAATTGCAGCGTGTGCAGCATAGTAGTTATTAATAGAAAGTACTGCATCTAGTTTATGCTCTAAAATTGGCGTTTGAAAAAACGCAGAAACAGTTGTGTTTATTCTGTTCACTGTGTTTTTAAGTTCTTCTGTAGAGATTGTATCTTTCAAAACGCCATCAAGTCTACCCTGTCCATAGGGCATGAACAACGTGCTATCGGTAGTGTTAAAGTCTACAATTTGTTGCACGTCTAATGCTGCGTAATCTGTGGTTGAACTAGACTGAAAATATTTAGGAATATCTCGCTTCATATCTCCATTTAAAATGGATGAAAATCCAGATAGACTGACTTTAGGCGGAGTGATTTCAATTACTTCAGCACCAGCAATTTTTAAATCCTCAACAGCCAAACGGTATAATGAATCTGACGCTACCAAAGATGAAATCGCGCCCAAACGGACCCCTTCTAAGGAAGGCTCTATGATAGATTCTAGATATATAAAAAAACGTGGTACGCGCATGGTTATTGGATCTTTGGCATCTTCTGTTGAAATAGCATCTAAAAGAATTGCATTGTCTGTTACATTCTTAGTCATGGGCCCAGAAGTATCCAAAGTGCTTGAAATGGGTACGATTCCTGTTCTGCTCAAAATCCCAATTGTGGGTTTTAATCCTACAACCGAATTTTTACTCGATGGAGATAGAATGGATCCAGAGGTTTCAGAACCCAAAGCTGCAACAGCATAATTTGCGGCTACGGCTACGCCACTTCCAGAGCTTGATCCGCCGGTTTCAAAAATTTTACGGCCGTACGGATTTAAGGATTGCCCCCCGACTGCACTGTATCCCAATGGACATCCGCTACAAAAATAATACGCCCATTCGCTCAAGTTTACTTTACCTAATATGAGCGCTCCTTTTTGTTTTAACTGCTGCACCACAAAAGCATCTTCTTTGGGAATATGGTTTTCGAGAATAGCTGCTCCAGCTGTAGTGGGCATGTCAGAGGTATTGATGTTGTCTTTGAGTAAAATGGGCATTCCAAATACAGGATGCACATCTGATGTTTTCTCTTTGTCTTTTTGCTTTGCCTGTTCAATAACATTTGGGTTTAATGCAATTACGGCATGTAAAGTAGTATTTGGATCAGATTCCAATAATCGTATACGATACAAGTAAAACGTAACCAAATCTTCATAGGTTAAAGCGCCTGAAGAAATATGGTTTTGAATTGTGGGTATATTCTGCTCAATGATAAGTGGCTTTAATTCATTGTATTTGGCTTCCCCAAATCGATTGAGTTCTCTTTCAAAAGGTGCCCACATATCATTTTTATCTAAAATTTTAGATTGAATGAGCTTATATCGCATTCTTGGATTTTCATGTGATTCATTTTCTAAAATCTCAGAAGTTTCATCGTAAGGTTGCCAGTATTGCTTAGGTTCTTGCGTACACGATACCACGGTAATTGACACAATAAAATATATGAACTGTCTCATAACTAGTTGTTTACAAAAAGTGAATCTAAGAATTCTTTTGGATTAAAAGGAAGTAAATCTTCAACTCCTTCACCTACCCCAATATAACGAATTGGCACATCAAGTTCATCGGAAATTCCAATAATTACACCGCCTTTGGCAGTACCATCAAGTTTAGTAAGTATTAATCCCGAAACGGCTGTAGTTTGGGCAAATAACTTTGCCTGCATAAAAGCATTCTGACCTGTTCCGCCATCCAAAACAAGTAAAACTTCATGAGGAGCTTCAGGGATAACCTTTTTTATAACGCGTTGAATTTTTGCCAATTCTTGCATTAAATTCGTATTGTTGTGCAAACGCCCTGCAGTGTCAATAAGCAATACATCGGCTTGTTCTTTTTTAGCGCGTTCTACTGCGGTATAGGCTACAGAGGCAGGATCACTCCCTTCTTGCAATGCTACTAATGGGACATTGACTCTCTCTGACCATAATCGTAATTGTGCCACAGCGCCTGCTCTAAAGGTATCGGCAGCAGCCAACATTACCTTTTTGCCTTCACTTGTATGCCTGTGTGCCAACTTACCAATAGTGGTTGTTTTTCCAGCACCATTTACACCAACCACCAATACCACATGCAATGTGTCTTTCATTGATTCATCAGGCGACTCAA
>JAYPBW010000016.1:0-373 GCA_038124405.1 Flavobacteriaceae bacterium
TGTTAAAGGAAAGTATTTAAAATAAAAAAAGACACTAAAAGTTTCTTATGTGTAATACTATTAGTGTTGGTTATTTTTTTGATAACCAATCGTACACCAATACAGGTGCTAGAATAGTTTCTACAAATGTATAAGCGCCCGATTTTTCACTACGTACCATTTTAATGGCTTTTGTAAGACGCTTTGATTTTGTTTGTAATGATGCTACCGTTTTCTTTGCCATGATTACTTAATTTCTTTATGAACGGTCATACGCTTAAGAATCGGGTTGAATTTTTTAATTTCAATACGATCGGGCGTATTCTTTTTATTTTTTGTTGTGATGTAACGAGAAGTTCCCGCCATACCTGATTCTTTATGCTCGGTGCATTCC
>JAYPBW010000016.1:383-12039 GCA_038124405.1 Flavobacteriaceae bacterium
CGTGCTTCTTTAATCACTGCTGAAAGCCCTTTCTTGTTAATGGTTTTAAGCGCCGATGTCGATAGCTTAAGTGTAATCCACTTATCTTCCTCTACAAGATAGAAACGTTTCTTGATAAGGTTTGCGCCAAATTTGCGCTTCGTTTTATTCATTGCATGCGATACGTTGTTCCCAACCATCGCCTTTTTACCAGTTAATTCACATACTTTCGACATGACTTCTTTTTTAACAGGTTGCAAACTTAGCAAAATAAGGTGTGTTAAAAAAATTTTTTAACTAAAGTTCAGCAACTAAAATAGTATACAACAACTCTAATGCTTTGTTTAGGGTTTTTTGAAGGTTTCGCTCGCGGTGTTTTCCAAAACAAAATGTTTGCACAGATTGCTGTTTGGGTGTAATAATAGCAATTACTGAAGTGCCTATTTCAGCATCTGCATCTCCCTTTGTTGGTCCAAAATTTCCAGTAGTTGCTACAGCAACATCGGCACCTGTTTGTTTCAAAACTCCCTTTGCCATAGCCAAAGCTACCTCCTCACTAACAACAGAGAATTGGTCAATTTCACTTTGAGAAACACCTAGCACACTATGTTTTACATCCGTGGCATAGCTCACAACTGAGCCCTTAAAAAAAGCTGAAACGCCTGCATTTTTAGTGAATATAGAGGCCAACGCGCCTCCCGTACAACTTTCGGCAGTAGCAAGTGTCCAATTACGCCCCACAAGCGTATTCCCAATTTGCATTTCTATGGGCTGCTCAGATTCAAAACCGGTAATATGATCACCAATAATGGGGTATAGTGCGTTAAAAAGAGTGTCAATCTCAGTGTTTAATTGATTTTCGTTTGTTCCTTTTGCAGATAATCGCAGTCGCACACGACCTAAGTTTGGCAAATAAGCTAACTTAATGTGTGGTGGAAGTGAGGCTTCCCAGTCCGTAATTTTTTCTGCAATAATACTTTCGCCCAGCCCATATGTCATCATTGTTTTATGAACTAACACAGGAAGCGAAAAGGTTTCTTTAATTCGAGGAATCAACTCCTCACGCACTAAATATTTCATTTCAAAAGGCACACCTGGAAGCGATACAAATACCGTATTTTCCTTTTGCATCCACATGCCCATGGCAGTTCCGTGCGGGTTGAATAATTGCGAACAGGTTGATGGCAACATCGCTTGTCCTTTGTTCAAGTCGTTCACAGGAGCTTTAACATACTTGCGAAATAGTGCATTGATATGTGTCATCACCTCGGGATAGAATTGCAATTCGTCATCAAAATATTCGCAAAGGATATGTTTGGTAATATCATCTTTGGTAGGACCTAAACCACCAGTCATAACTACAAGATCAACATTGTTTTGTGCTTCACAAAAAGCATTAATTATTGCTTCTTTATTATCTGATATAGATCGAATTTGACGTACCTCCACACCAATTTTATTCAATGCTTTTCCCAAAAAGGCAGAGTTAGTATCTACAATTTGCCCAATTAGGATTTCATCACCTATGGTTAAAATGTCTGCTTGCATTTACTTGACAATTATGGAAAACGCTTTCTCACTGTTCAGATATCCTTCTAAACGATCATTCTTTGCTACAGAACCAACACCTGCTGGTGTTCCTGTAAAAATGACATCACCAATTTTTAACGTAAAATATTGTGAGGCATGAGCAATAATTTCATCAATTCCCCAAAGCATCAGACTAGTGTCGGCCTCTTGTACCACTTTGCCGTTTTTATGTAGAGAAAAGGGAAGTTTTTTTAGATCGCCTAGAGAAGATTTAGCAAACCATTGTCCAACAATTGCTGAACCATCGAAGGCTTTTGCTTTTTCCCATGGTAATCCGTTGGATTTAAGCTTCTGTTGAACGTCGCGAGCCGTGAAATCAATTCCCAAACCAATTTCTTCGTAATATTTATGTGCAAATTTTGATTGAATATGCTTTCCAATTCTATTGATTTTAATCAAAACCTCTACTTCGTAGTGCACGTCTTTAGAAAATTCAGGAATAAAAAACGGAAGGTTGGATTGCGCAATGGCGGTATCAGGCTTCATAAAAATAACTGGCTCTTCGGGACGAGCGTTATTAAGCTCATCAATGTGCGCCGCATAATTTCGTCCTACACAAATAATTTTCATGAATTTGTATTCAGTGTTTGCAATCGTATGTTGGTTAACACTTTTTTGGTGTAAAGCGGGAAGTCGGCTTCTAACAACCAACCAAAATATCCAGGTTCGCGCTGCAAAACATCAACCACCTTCTTCCCCTTGTGTTTACCAAAACTAAATATTGGGTCACCATCAGGGTCGGCTAAAACAAATCCTGCAAAATCAATACTTTTTCTACGGGTAGAAAATGCACTAAGCTTAGCCACATCATTTTCAAGTTCATCATATTTTTGAATCTGAGCCTTAAGCACTTCGTAGGTGGCTGTTGTATCTGCTTCTGCACTATGGGCGTTTTCTAAGTCTTTGCCGCAATAAAATGCATAAGCAGCGCTCAAATTTCGTTTCTCCATTTTATGAAAAATGGTTTGTACATCTATTGTCAACTGTTTTTTGAAATCTACATCGATTCCTGCACGTAACATTTCTTCTGCGAGCAGTGGAATATCGAATCGATCTGAGTTAAATCCTGCCAAGTCTGCCCCTTTAATCATGTCGTAAATTTGCTTACTTAACTGTTTAAAGGTAGGCTCATTAGCTACTTTTTCGTCAGTAATACCATGTACAGCAGTAGTTTGTGGCGGAATGGGCATTTCGGGATTTACTAGCCATGTTTTACCTTCTTTATTTCCATTGGGAAATACTTTTAAAACGGAAAATTCCACAATGCGGTCTTTGGCAACATTCACACCTGTGGTTTCCAAATCAAAAAAGCATAACGGACGACTTAATGACAACTCCATATTAGATGCTTTGTAAATCGTCCCAATTTTCAATACGTTCTTTAAGGCGAAGTAAGAACATGCCGCCCATTGCGCCATTTACAATACGATGATCGTAGCTGTGAGAAACAACCATTTGATGGCGAACAGCAATGACATCTCCATCTTGTGTTTCTAGAACTGCAGGAACTTTTCGAATGGCTCCAAGAGCTAAAATAGCTACTTGCGGTTGGTTAATAATTGGAGTTCCCGTTAAACTTCCAAACATACCTACATTAGTAATAGTATAGGTGCCTTCTTTTACATCATCTGGATTCAGATTGTTATTTCGAGAATTTGAGGCCAACTCATGAACTTTTTTAGCTAGCCCCACAAGATTAAGTGAATCTGCTTGCTTTATTACTGGAACAATTAGATTACCATCTGGCAAAGCCGTTGCCATTCCTAAATTGACATCTTTTTTCTTTATAATATCTGTACCGTCTACTGAACTATTCAGTAATGGGAATTCGGGGAGAATTTGAGCTACGAGTTGAAAAAACATTGGAGTAAAGGTAAGTTTAACACCGTGTTGAGCTAAAAATTCTTGTTTGACTTTTTCACGCCATTTCCACAGCTTCGTTACATCAATTTCTATGAAAGACTGCACGTGAGCAGAAGTTTTCAAACTTCTTGTCATGTGCTCAGAGATCATTTGTTCCATACGAGTCATGGAAACAGTCTCGTCTGTAGCTGCCCTAGGAATAGGAGGTGTCGTAATAGTCGATGATACAGAAGTTGAAGGTTTAGCAGAGGGCTGAGATCCTTTTCTGTTTTTGACATAAAGTAATATATCACGCTTTGTAACGCGACCATCTTTCCCAGTCCCAGTAATGGAAGCCAATTCAGCTTGAGAAATATTTTCTTGTTTAGCAATGTTTTTTACAAGTGGCGAATAAAATCGAGCATCTGAGGAAGCAACTTGGGTTGTGGGTTCAACTAACTGTTGTGCTTGTTCCATATAACTTTGAGCAGCCTCAGTAGCAGTCTCGGTTGTAGTCTCGGATTTGGTATTCGGTGGTGTTTCTTTAACCGAAACTTCTTCAACTACAGGAGTTGGCTCAACACTGTCTTGAGAAATTTCTTGATCGGTTTCAATAATTGCTAATGCGGCGTCAACGGTAACTACGGCGTCAACGGGATGTAATATTTGTTTGATAACGCCACTGTATTCACTCGTAACTTCGGAATCTACCTTATCCGTTGCGACCTCAACAACCGCTTCATCTGCTAAAACAGTATCGCCTTCTTTTTTTAACCATTGCGTTATGGTTGCTTCAGAAACACTCTCGCCCATGGCAGGCAGTACAAGCTGATATGTTGGCATTCCAATTTTTTTTCAAAAGTACGAATAAATCATGGGTTGAACTACGACATTACAAGCACCTCTCCTTTGGAGTTACTTGAGTTACTACCCACTGCATGACTTTTATCGGAACTTAAGAATTTATAGGAAAAAGAACCTCCGTTTTTACTCATGAATGCAATGATTTCTTTGAATGAGATGGTGTTTGGGTCAAAGATTATTTCAGTTCCTGTATTTTTATAACTTTTATCGTGGCTAAGCCCAGCAGTATGAATGAATTGAATGTTTTTATTTACTCCAATTTCTAAATCTAATTCATCGGAAATTAGCCAATACCGATAGGGTTGTTTTTTTCTTATTACAGAGCGTTTTCCTCTGATACGTTTAAGAAAACTAAATGCGTTTGTAGCGAGTTTAATCCATATTTTCACCACATTAGAAACATGAAAATGCTTGTTGTAAAAGTAATTCATGGCTTCTCTAAACATCATTTGATACGCAAAATCTTTGGGCGTACTCTCTCCTTTAAAATGAATAACAGTTAGTTGAGGATTGTAATAATTAGGTTTTCCAAGCTGCATAGACCTATAGCTCAAGTCAATATCGTCAGAATACATAAAACAATTTTCATCAAAACCTTTTAGTGCGCGATAATGTGCGGTTTTCATAAACATAAATGCGCCTACCAAAATATCGGTTTCACCCGCCTTATCTTTAGGCAGCTTTAAATTATAGTACTTGCCAAATAACTGGGAATTAATTTTATACAATCCAGTTACCTTGGTAAACGCTACCCAAGGAGTTGGCACACCGCGTTTAGATTCTTTTAAAAATCGCCCCGAACCGTCAAGTAGTTTAGGCCCCATAATGGCAATTTGGTTGTGTTCCATAAACTCGAGTGTGTGGCTAAATGTATCTTCAGCTACCAAAGTATCGGGGTTTAGTATACAGACATATTCGCCTTTTGCTTTAGCAACTCCAATATTGTTTCCCTTGGGAAAACCTAAATTTTCTTTGTTTTCGATGAGAGTGACTTGTGGGAATTGTGATTTAATCCAAGAAACACTTCCATCCATAGAAGCATTGTCTACAACAATAACTTCGGCATCTATATTTTTTGTAGCAGCAAAAACACTTTGAAGACACAGGTCAATAAAATACTTAACATTGTAGTTAAGGATTACTACAGATAATTTCATGTATTAACTTTTCATAGATGCTTCAAAGGGAATGCGCTGGTTTATACTTCTTCCTAGAGTGAGTTCATCGGTGTACTCAAGTTCGTCTCCAACACCAATACCTCTTGATATCGCTGAAAATTTCAATGGAAAACCACTTAGTTTTTTAAATATATAGTAGTTTGTTGTATCTCCCTCCATAGTACTTCCTAAAGCAAAAATAATCTCTTTCACATTTTTAGTAGTAACACGTTCAACAAGAGCATCAATGGTGAGGTGTTGAGGGCCTATTCCCTCCATAGGTGAAATTTTACCTCCCAAAACGTGATACTGCCCTTTGTATTGCCCAGTACTTTCAATTGCCATTACGTCGCGCACGTCTTCTACCACACAAATCACCTCTTCATCACGAAGTGGATTCACACATATACTACATTGACCTGCATCAGAAATATTGTGGCAAGTAGAACAATAACGGATTTCTTCGCGTAATGTTGCAATAGCGTTTGATAAACGCTGGCTCATGTCCTTCGGCTGACGCAACAGATGAAGCACAAGTCGTAACGCAGACCGCCGACCAATACCTGGAAGTTGCGCAATTTCTTCTACTGCTTTTTGTACCAATGACGACGGAAAATCCATGCTCAAAAATACACTATTTCAATAAAAGACAGATCCGTTCTATATTTACCAAAAAAACAGATGTCAGCCCATACGTTAGCACTTTGCTTATTGATTTATTTTGGTGGGTTGTATGGTATTTCCAAACTTGTCGGAAAAAGCAATACTAATGCTGCTTTTTTTTCAGCCAATAAAAATGCGCCTTGGTATTTGATTGCGTTTGGCATGATAGGCGCATCACTTTCTGGACTCACTTTTGTTTCGGTTCCTGGCTGGGTAGCTGGAACCCAATTGAGTTACATTCAAATGGTACTTGGCTATGCCTTTGGCTACTTCCTCATTGGCACCATTTTATTACCACTCTACTATAAGTGGAACATGGTAAGTATTTATAGTTATTTGAAACACCGATTTGGATTTTATACGCATAAAACTGGAGCATCTTTTTTTATAATTTCTAGACTTACCGGCACAAGTTTCCGTTTGTTTTTAGTGCTAAAAGTTTTACACTATATTGCACTTGACTCGCTACAAATTCCGTTTTGGATTAGTGCCACTGTGGCCTTGCTAGGGATGTGGATTTACACACAAAAAAATGGAATAAAAACGATTGTTTATACTGATACTATACAAACTACTTGCATGCTTTTTTCACTTGGTATCGGTATTTATATTTTTGCTGAAGCATTGCATTTGGATATCGATTCATTGGGAGCTTGGTGGCAAACACAGCCCACAACAAAAGTGTTTTTTTGGGAAGATTGGAATAGTGGTCAACATTTTGTAAAACAATTTTTTTCGGGGGCACTCATTGCTTTTGCTATGACAGGACTGGACCAAGAAATGATGCAAAAAAATTTAAGCTGCCGTTCGCTGCGTGATGCACAAAAAAATATGTTTTGGTTTACTATTGCACTTGTACTTGTTACCATTCTTTTTTTGGTGTTAGGCGTACTCCTAACTGCCTATGCAAAACACCATGGTATTTTAGCTCAGGGAGATCGTTTATTTCCAATTGTAGCAACTCAATCTGGGCTTGGATGGGTAATGACTTATGCTTTTGTTTTTGGACTTATAGCAGCTGCTTTTAGTAGCGCTGACAGTTCAATGGCATCACTTGCCACTAGCGCTAGTATTGATTTATGGGAAATAAACGATGGGAAAGAAGGTGTGAAGCAGCGTAAAAGTATGCATGTCATTATGGCTTTTGCACTATGGATTTGTGTGGTTTCATTTTATTATTTCATTAAAAATGAAAGCGTTATTGAGCAATTACTATTGGTTGCGGGCTATACATACGGACCGCTATTGGGACTGTTTTTGCTAGGGATTTTTTCAAAAAGAAAACTTCGAGATCGATTTGCCCCAGTTATTTGTGTTTTGGCACCTGTAATCACGTACTACGTAGCTAATGAAAGCCAACGAAGGTTAGGCTTTGATTTTGGATTCCTTGTACTCGCTTTAAATGGATTATTGTCTTTTTCCTTACTGTGGATTTCAGGAATAGGTTTACCAATTTATCAGCGCAGATCCCCAAGTAAATCCACTTCCAAAAGCAGCTAACAATACGGTGTCGTCTTGTTTTATTTTTCCTTCTCCCCATGCTTCAGAGAGTGCAATTGGTATAGAGGCGGCGGTAGTATTGCCGTAGCGCATGATATTGTTGTAAACTTGATCATCACGAAGACTAAATTTCCTTTGCACAAACTGCGCAATCCTTAAGTTGGCTTGATGAGGAATAAATAAATCAATATCAGAGGTATTTTTTTCATTTTTCTGCAATGCCTCTTGAATTACCTCACTAAAACGAACAACTGCATTTTTAAAAACCAACTGTCCATTCATGTAAGGGTGATAGCGCATATCGTCTTCATCATAATCTGAAACAATTTCCGGTATCCACCGTTTGGTACTTGGTCCAATAATGGCCAGTTCTTCTGCATATTTTCCTTCAGAATACAAGTGTGTTGATTGTATTCCTTTTGAAGTATTGTCTTCTCTTGTTAAGACTGCCGCACCAGCACCATCTCCAAAAATAACTGATACTGTACGACCTCTAGTAGTAAAGTCCATTCCTCCAGAATGATACTCTGAACCTACGAGAAGTACATTTTTATACATTCCTGTTTTAATAAATTGATCTGCAACCGATAGACCATAAACAAATCCCGAACATTGATTTCGAATATCTAATGCCGGACAAGTACCCATACCCATCAAATCTTGTAATAAAACCCCTGAACCAGGGAAATATAAATCAGGGCTTAGTGTAGCAAATATGACAAGTTCAATGTCGTCTTTAGAAATACCAGCACGCTCAAGTGCCATTTCGGCAGCTTTTACACCCATAGTAGCAGTGCCCTCGCCAGAATCTTTTTGTATTAATCGGCGCTCTTTAATACCTGTACGCTCTGTAATCCAATCATCATTGGTGTCCATGAGTTTTGACAAATCGTGATTGGTAACAACATTTTCGGGAACATAATGTCCCAGGCCTACTATGCGTGAACTATACATTTTTTGAAAAATTATTTACAATAAACAAAATAATCTTGGCAATAAAAAGAGAAGGTGCAACAACCACGATGCACCTTCGAACAACTTAACCAAAATTAAACAAACCAATAAAAGGAGTGTCTGTAATCAAATAGAGTTTTCATAGCAACTTTCTCCTCAACTATTTTGTTGATTGATTACTCCACAAATATAATAATGTTTAACAAACAAACAAATATTTTAAACAAAAAAATAATGTCATCCTGTCATAACTTTAATTTTGGTATTTTTTTTGGTAGTAAAGGTTAAAACTAAATATATGTCATCAGGTAAAATAAATGTTGCGGTAGAAAACATTTTCCCTCTTATAAAAAAATTCCTTTACAGTGATCACGAAATTTTCTTACGAGAATTAATTTCAAATGCCACAGATGCCACACTCAAATTAAAGCATTTGACCAATATTGGTGAGGCTACTGTAGCATATGATAATCCTCAAATTGAGATTAAGGTAGACAAAGAAAATCGAAAACTACACGTAATTGATCAGGGACTAGGAATGACCTCTGAAGAAGTTAATAAATACATTAATGAGGTTGCATTTTCGGGTGCAGAAGAATTTTTAAACCAATATAAAGACAGCGCCAAAGACAGTGGGATTATTGGTCATTTTGGATTAGGATTTTATTCGGCTTTTATGGTCGCTGAAAAAGTAGAAATCATTACTAAGTCACATAAAGATGCCCCTGCTGCGCATTGGACTTGTGATGGGTCGCCTGAATACACACTAGTTGAGCACGATAAAACGGAAAGAGGAACTGAGATTATTTTGCACATCGATAGCGAGTCAGATGAATTCTTAGAAGAAGCACGCATAAATGAGTTATTGACCAAATACAACAAGTTTATGCCCATTCCCATAAAATTTGGGACTCGTGAAGAAACGAGAAAAGAAGGCGAAGGTGACGACAAAAAGGAAATCAAAGAAACCGTTGATAATATTGTCAATAATCCGAATCCTGCATGGACAAAAAAACCCAGTGAACTGAAAGATGAAGACTACACTTCTTTTTACAGAGAATTGTATCCCATGCAATTTGAAGAGCCCTTATTTCATATTCATCTCAATGTTGATTATCCATTTGCGCTTACTGGAATCTTGTATTTTCCAAAGCTTAATAATGACCTTAATATCCAAAAAGACCGCATTCAACTGTATCAAAATCAGGTGTTTGTAACAGACAATGTTGAAGGAATTGTTCCTGAGTTTTTAACTATGTTACGTGGAGTTATTGATTCGCCTGATATTCCATTAAACGTTTCGAGAAGTTACCTTCAAGCGGATGGGGCGGTAAAGAAAATAAGCAACTATATTACTAAAAAAGTAGCCGATAAGTTGCAATCTATTTTTAAAAATGATCGCGAAAATCTAGAGCAAAAATGGAACGACATTAAAGTGGTGATTGAATACGGAATGCTTTCTGAGGAGAAGTTCTACGACAAGGCAAAAAAATTCAATCTATTTCCTACAACTGATGGAGCATACCTAACGCTTGATGAGCTAAAAGAACAAACTAAAGAAGCTCAAACAGATAAAGACGGTAAGTTAATTCAACTGTACGCTGCCAATAAAGAGGAGCAACACGCATACATTCAAGCGGCCCAAGATAAAGGCTATAAAGTGTTGTTATTAGACTCACCTATCGTGGGGCATTTGCTGCAAAAACTAGAGCAAGATGATGATAAATTAGGCTTTGTTCGAGTTGATGCGGATCATATTGATAAGCTTATAGCTAAAGACGAACCTCAGCTTTCTAAACTTAGCGACCAGGAAAAAGAAACCCTAAAACCGTTAATTGAGGAAGTTATTCCAAAAGAACAATATACGGTTCAACTGGAAGCTATGGATAGCGAAGCTTCACCGTTCATGATTACACAGCCTGAATTTATGCGCCGTATGAAAGAAATGCAACAAACGGGTGGCGGTGGTATGTTTGGTGGAAATTTCCCAGACATGTATCAGCTCGTAGTTAATGTAAATCATCCGTTGGTTGCACAAATTTTGGAAACGAAAACTAAGAAGAAACAAGTACGATTAATTAAGCAGTCATTAGATTTAGCCCGATTATCACAGTCGTTGTTAAAAGGAGAAGAACTAACTGCCTTCATTAAACGTAGTTTTGAAATGATAAAATAGTTTTCTAAAACAGCAATACATCATCCCTCAACTTAGGTTGGGGGATTTTTTTGTAAAATTCCCTACCTTTAATGCAAACCCAATAATTATGCTCTTTTTTTGGCGTACTCTGCTTTCGTTTTGGCGCGACCCTGCCTATCGTGCATTGCTTTTCGCCACTAACTTTTTTTTAGCATTAGGAACTGTTGCATATCGTTTTATTGAAGGTTGGTCATGGCTAGACTCGCTTTACTTTTCTGTGATTACACTTACCACAATTGGCTATGGCGATTTTTCACCACAAACCGACTTAGGGAAACTCTTCACTATGGGATATATTATTGTTGGAGTGGCGTTAATTTTGGGATTTGTGAACACCCTGTTTTTACATTACAAGGAAGAAACAGTAAAAAGAAGAAATAAAAACAACAATACGTAATGTCTTCTCTGTTTAAGGTTTTTGAACCTGAATTAATCAATGCTTCCATAAAGTACTATCCAAATTTTTTGAGTCCAAAAAAAGCAGATGAATATTTTGACTCCCTGCTTGCTTCTACTCCGTGGCGCAACGACCCCATTACAGTATTTGGGAAAACGTATCCACAACCCAGAATGACTTCTTTACATGGACACACAACAGACCCGTATGGATATTCTGGAATAGTAATGCATCCGCATCCCATGACAGCCCCTTTGTTAGATATAGAAACCAACATTGCCAACTATTGCGAAGAAACATTCACAACGGTGCTACTGAATCTGTACAGAGATGGAAAAGACAGTAATGGCTGGCATGCTGACAATGAACCCGAACTTGGTAAAAATCCTGTAATTGCCTCGGTGAGTTTGGGTGCCGAAAGGTATTTCCACCTAAAGCACAATGCCGACAAAACCCAACGACTGAAGTTTGCCCTAAAACACGGCAGCTTGTTACTCATGAAAGGAGCTACGC
>JAYPBW010000016.1:12049-16015 GCA_038124405.1 Flavobacteriaceae bacterium
CTATTGGAAACACCAAATTGCAAAAACGACAAAAGAAATTGGTCCAAGAATTAATCTAACCTTTAGAAAGGTACTTACAACGCGTTAAGTTTTTCAATCAGGGCATTGCCTTTTTCAGCTAAATCGTCTTGAATAGCACGGAAGTGTGCTTTCTTATCCTTCACGTTTTTTTGATAAATTCTTGAGCTAAATCCATCATAAGCAGTAATTGCTTCATCTACAATCGCTGCTGAAGCTTTTTTATCCCCTTCTGAATTATCCTTTTCCCAGTCTAGCGTCATTTCAATGATTTCTCCTAACACATGATTGATGTCTTTCTTTAAATCGCGAATATTTGCCATGATTGTTGTTTTAATTAGTTAATTACTTGATCCTGAATATTGTACAAAATTTCTTGGGGTTTCATAAAGCGTTACAGACAGCTCATGAGACGAAGTGATGTGAGGGCGCAATTTTTCCCAAATGACTACCGATATATTTTCAGCAGTTGGAATAAGATCGGCGAATTCAGGCACTTGCTCGTTTAGATTTTTATGATCAAAAGCGTCTTCAACATGGGTTTTAATCAAGTCTTTTAGCACTTTCATATCCATAACATAGCCTGTTTCAGGGTCTATTCCTCCTGTGACTGACACTATAAGCTCATAATTGTGGCCATGAAAATAAGGGTTGCTGCATTTGTCAAACACTACTTCATTTTGTGTGTCACTCCAATCTTTTCGATATAAGCGATGTGCCGCATTAAAATGTGCCTTACGACTTACGGTTACTTTATTCATAGCAATTTGATTTTTTCATAGAATTGCTCAAATATAATGATAAACCAAGCGGTATAGTGTTCGGGGTGTGCTTCAATATCAGCTGCAACCTCCGCAACGGGCATCCATTTCCAATGGGCTACCTCATCTGGGTTTATAGTTGGGATACCTTCATAATGACCAATCATTACATGATCGAGTTCGTGTTCGGTCAGTCCATTGTCAAAAGGTGCTTTATAAATAAAGGAAGTTACTTCACGCAGTTCGGTAACAAATCCCATTTCTTCTTCAAGTCTGCGTTTTCCAGCATCAATATTACTTTCGCCATCACGCTGATGACTACAACAAGTATTGGTCCACAAACCTGGTGAATGGTATTTGTGCAGCGCACGCTGCTGCAACATCAGTTCTCCTTTTTTATTTAGTATAAATACCGAAAAAGCACGATGCAATACTCCTTTTTCATGCGCCTCCATTTTGGGCATAAGCCCTATGGGATTATCTGCTTTATCTACTAAAATAACTTGTTCTTCCATATTTGGATTAAAAGTACAAAAAGGGAACGTAAGGTAGTAGTCTATGTTTTTATTTGTTCTTAGTACATTAGCAACCAATACGCACACAGATGACGTTTCACTTTTCTACCCTTTTTGAAGCCTTTAAAAGAAGTTTATTTGTCTTCATCATAATTTTATGGGGCTGCGAAGAACCCAAAGCAGAAAAATCAACAGACAAAACTTCAATTATTGTTTTGGGAACTATTCAAGATGCTGGAGCGCCGCACATTGCCTGTGCTAAAGCCTGCTGTACTACTTTACGTGACGAAAATACGTTTAAGCCCGTGACGTGTTTGGGGCTATATGATTCTAATACCCAAAAAAAATATGTGTTTGAGGCTTCGCCAAATTTTCCGCAGCAACTCAAAGAACTTACCCTATTTGGTGTGAAAAGCAAAAAGGAACTCCCCGACGGCATTTTTTTAAGTCATGCGCATATTGGACATTATGCCGGGCTAATGTATTTGGGTAAAGAGGCGGTTAACAGTAAACATGTTCCGGTATATGCTATGCCAAAAATGGCATCCTATTTACAAAATAACGGGCCTTGGAGTCAGTTGGTTGAAACCAATAATATAAGCCTACAACCCTTAGAAGATAAAAAAGCAGTAGTCCTTTCAGAAAATGTATCGGTAACTCCGCTGATAGTTCCGCACAGAGATGAATTTTCTGAAACCGTTGGGTTTGTTATTCAAGGACCTCAAAAAAGAGCATTGTTTATTCCGGATATTGACAAATGGGAAAAATGGAATTTATCCATTGAAGGTGAAGTAGCAAAAGTAGATTATGCTTTTTTGGATGCTACATTCTACAGTGGTGAAGAACTAAATTTTAGAGACATTTCTGAAATTCCGCATCCATTTATAATAGAAACTATGGCGCTTTTTGAGGGCGCTCCTAAATCGATAAAAGAAAAAATATTCTTTATCCACATGAACCACACCAATCCGGCAATTGATCCTTTAAGTGAAGTAAGTCAAATCATAGAAGCCAATGGATTTCACGTGGCCAGATTACACCAAGTGTTTGAATTGTAATAGAAATTTTATTCGGCTATTTGATGTGGTAAATCTGCAAAACAATTTGATACATTTGCGTTCATGAATTTTGCAGAAGAAATCAGCCGTCGTCGCACTTTTGGAATTATATCCCCCCCCGATGCAGGAAAAACGACACTCACAGAAAAGTTACTCCTTTTTGGAGGTGCCATTCAAGAGGCTGGGGCAGTAAAATCAAATAAAATTAAAAAGTCGGCTACAAGTGATTTTATGGAAATCGAGCGCCAACGTGGAATTTCTGTAGCTACTTCTGTTCTTGCTTTTTTGTACAAAGACAAGAAAATTAATATTCTAGATACTCCTGGGCACAAAGATTTTGCGGAAGATACGTTTCGTACTTTAACTGCGGTTGACAGTGTGATTGTAGTCATTGATGTGGCAAAAGGAGTTGAAGAACAAACTGAAAAATTGGTTTCGGTTTGTCGGATGCGCAACATTCCCATTATTGTGTTTATCAACAAATTAGACCGCGAGGGGAAAGATGCTTTTGACTTGTTAGACGAGGTAGAGCAAAAATTGGGACTCACTACCGTTCCATTAAGTTTTCCTATTGGAATGGGTTATGATTTTCAAGGAATTTACAACTTGTGGGACAACAACATCAGATTATTTGACAGCGAAAGTAAAACTACCGTAAGCGAAAGTAATCTTATAGAGCGTTTAGACGACCCTGCACTTGAAACTGCTATTGGCGCAACTGCAAAAGCTACACTCGAAGAAGAGCTAGAGCTGGTCCGTGAGGTATATCCACCCTTTGACCATGAGGCCTATTTGCGAGGACAACAACAACCCGTATTCTTTGGTTCGGCGTTGAATAATTTTGGAGTAAAAGAACTCTTAGATTGCTTTGTAGACATAGCCCCTACACCTCAACCCAAAGACAGCGAAGAACGAACTGTTGCTCCTAATGAAGATGCTTTTTCGGGGTTTGTATTTAAAATTCACGCAAATATGGACCCCAAGCACCGTGACCGACTCGCTTTTGTGAAAATTGTCTCGGGAACATTCACGCGTAACGTACCCTATTTACACGTTAGACATAACAAAAAGCTAAAGTTTAGTAGTCCAAATGCCTTTTTCGCCGATAAAAAAGAAATCGTAGAGGTATCCTATCCGGGAGATATTGTGGGCCTTCACGATACAGGGAATTTTAAAATTGGCGACACGCTTACTTCAGGTGAGCACATTCATTTTAAGGGAATTCCTAGTTTTTCACCCGAGCACTTTAGGTACATTAACAATGCCGATCCCATGAAGGCCAAGCAATTGAATAAAGGCATTGATCAACTCATGGACGAAGGTGTAGCGCAATTGTTTACCCTAGAGCTTAATGGGAGAAAAATAGTGGGTACGGTTGGAGCGCTACAATTTGATGTTATTCAATACCGTTTGGAACACGAATATGGTGCCAGTTGCACATATGAAAACCTGAATGTGCATAAAGCCTGTTGGGTAGAAGTTCAAGATGGTGGTGCAGCCGACTTTGCCGACTTCAAACAAACAAAGTCTAAGTTTTTAGCGAAAGATAAACGCGGGCAATTGGTGTTTTTAGCCGACTCTGCTTTTACACTACAAATGACCCAGAGTAAATAC
>JAYPBW010000016.1:16025-16885 GCA_038124405.1 Flavobacteriaceae bacterium
TCTTTTTTTGGTATACTTTATACGAAACCTAGTACTTAAAAACTGCCCTTCGTTTCATATACGAGAGCGTTACCACATAAAAAACCCCGCTAAAAGCGGGGTTTTGTTTGGTTAGGCTTCGCCGGTTGGGCCAAAATTAAGCGGTATGGGCGGTTGCTCATAGTCGTTAATTTCGCCATGTGCCGCCTCAAAACGCTGTACATTTTCACCAAGTGCTTTTAAAAACCGCTTGGCGTGTTGTGGCGTAAGGATAATGCGAGAGCGCACCTTAGCTTTTGGTGCTCCCGGCATAATATTAATAAAGTCTACCACAAACTCCGAACCCGAATGATTGATGATCGCTAGGTTTGAATAGGTGCCTTGCGCCGTTTCCGGATCAAGTTCTATATTAATATTTCCTTCTTTTTTAGCCTTATCGCTCATTATACATCAGCACTTAATGATTTTTCGGCAATGAGCGCTTCGTATTCGTCGGTGTAACCCACAATGATATCGTTATAGGCGCGGTTACCCGTACCCGCTGGTATCTTATGTCCTACAATAACGTTTTCTTTGAGTCCTTCTAGAGAGTCAATTTTACCCGCAACAGCAGCTTCATTTAACACCTTAGTGGTTTCTTGGAACGATGCTGCAGAAATAAACGACTTCGTTTGTAGAGACGCTCTGGTAATTCCTTGTAGGATTGGCGTTGCCGTAGCATTAACCGCATCACGAGCTTCTACTAGGTTTTTATCTTCACGTTTCAATAACGAATTTTCGTCGCGTAGCTGACGTGCAGTGATGATTTGACCTGCTTTTAGGTTTTCAGAATCACCCGCTACTAAGACTACTTTTTGTCCATACAACGCATCGTTTTCTTC
>JAYPBW010000016.1:16895-18929 GCA_038124405.1 Flavobacteriaceae bacterium
CTTCTAAGAAGGTGGTATCCCCTGAATCTTGAATTTGAACTTTACGCATCATTTGACGCACTACAACCTCAAAGTGCTTATCGTTAATTTTCACTCCTTGCAAACGATATACTTCTTGTACTTCATTTACCAAATACTGCTGAACAGCAGAAGGTCCTTTTATAGATAAGATGTCGTTTGGCGTAATAGCACCATCAGAAAGCGGCATACCTGCTTTGACAAAGTCGTTCTCTTGAACCAAAATTTGGTTAGAAAGTTTTACCAAATACTTCTTAACATGCCCGGTACGTGATTCCACAATAATTTCACGGTTACCACGCTTGATTTTACCAAATGTGACAACACCATCAATTTCAGAAACCACTGCTGGATTAGAAGGATTACGCGCTTCGAAAAGCTCTGTTACACGCGGTAATCCACCTGTAATATCCCCAGATTTTGCAGACTTTCTAGGTATCTTCACTAAGATTTTACCATTCTCAATCTTCTCGCCATCATCAACCATAAGGTGAGCCCCAACAGGAAGGTTATACGATTGTAGCGTAGTACCGCTGGCATCCTTAATTAATAAGGTAGGAATCACTTTCTTATTTCTAGACTCAGAAATAACTTTCTCTTGGAAACCAGTTTGTTCGTCAATTTCTACCTGATACGTTACACCTTGTTCAATGTTTTCGTATCCAATAGAACCTGTAAATTCAGAGATAATTACACCATTATATGGATCCCACTGACAAATAACATCATCTTTCTTGATCTTTTGTCCGTCTTTAACAAACACAAACGATCCGTATGGAATGTTATTTGTGCTTAGAACAATACCCGTGTTTTTATCTACTACCTTAATTTCAGAGGTACGAGAAATAACAATCTTCACAGCATTGCCGTCGTTGTCTTTCCCGTCTACGGTTTTGAGTTCTTCAATCTCAGCAACTCCGTCAAAGCGTGCAGTAAGCTTATTTTCTTCAGAAATATTCCCTGCAATACCTCCTACGTGGAAGGTACGAAGTGTCAGCTGTGTTCCTGGCTCACCAATGGACTGAGCTGCAATAACACCTACAGATTCGCCTTGCTGTACCATTTTACCCGTAGCAAGGTTGCGTCCGTAACACTTTGCGCAAATTCCTTTTTTAGCTTCACAAGTAAGCGGAGATCGTACTTCTACACTTTCCAATGCAGAATTTTCAATGGCAGTTGCATGGTCGTCCAGAATTTCTTCACCAGCAGCCACTAAAACGTCTCCTGAGAGTGGATCAACCACATCGTGAAGGGCTACACGACCAACAATTCGATCGCCTAATCCTTCAACAACTTCTTCATTTTTCTTAAGAGCTGAAACAGTAAGTCCGCGCAGTGTGCCACAATCTACTTGGTTTACAATCACATCTTGAGCAACATCGTGCAAACGACGTGTTAAGTAACCCGCATCGGCCGTTTTAAGTGCTGTATCGGCAAGACCTTTACGTGCACCGTGTGTTGAGATAAAGTATTCTAAAATCGATAGTCCTTCTTTAAAGTTAGAAAGGATTGGATTCTCAATAATCTCTCCACCTCCGGCATTAGACTTTTTAGGCTTCGCCATAAGTCCACGCATACCAGTAAGTTGACGTATCTGTTCTTTAGAACCACGAGCACCAGAGTCTAACATCATATACACCGAGTTAAATCCTTGCTGGTCTTCGCTAATGCGCTTCATAGCAAGTTCTGTAAGTGTGGCGTTAGTTGATGTCCAAATATCAATAACTTGATTGTAACGCTCGTTATTGGTAATAAGACCCATGTTGTAGTTTGCAATAATGCCATCTACTTGTTCATTGGCTTGATCAATTAAACCAATTTTTTCTTGAGGAATAATAATATCTCCAAGACTGAACGACAATCCTCCTTTAAAAGCAAACGAGAAGCCCATTTCTTTAATTTTATCAAGGAAATCGGCAGTTTCAGGAACGCTTGTTACTTTAAGAATGTTACCAATAATACCACGAAGTGATTTTTTAGTCAATACCTCATTGATGTACCCCGCTTGTTCTGGAA